>JANWIS010000012.1 GCA_025449775.1 Ignavibacteriaceae bacterium | reverse complement strand
CTTTGCCGAAGAATTCATTTAGCATGTACGGATAGTAGTTAAACATTTCATATTTATATACACCAGGTCCCACACCAAAAATTGGAAAATCATTAATCATATCGAAAGACATTTTCCAGAGATAATCCCTAGCGCTCATTCCTTCTTCAATTCTTAAGAAGAGAGACATCATTTCATTGAGCGGTTCATAGAGTAAAAAAATCAACACTAAAAATATTAGTGAGAGTGTTAAGCGATAAAAACTTTTTCTTCTTAACATAAAAAATATTATTGCTGTGCTCACAACTACACCAATGATGGCGGATCGAGACATTGCAAGTGCTAGACCGATGCTTACATAAATTAAAAGAAGCCAATTTATTTTAATCCTGAATGAATCCTTTTTCAACAGCAGGTTTCCTAATACTAATGGAAAAGCCACCACAAAAAAATTCGTAAAAGCTTCAAGGTTGGTCATTAAAGCTGAAACTCTTGTTCTATCTTTGGAGATGATGTTTAGAAGACTAAATCCCTCTGAGATAAATGATACAAATGAAATAGTTACAAGTACACAGGCAACAAGAGTAATTGATAAAAAATAATTCTTAATATCAACTTCATCATTTATCAGTGAATAAAATACGTATGTGATGATAAAAAAAACAAATTGCCTGGCTATTATTCCAACGCCTGCTAATGGATAAGATGACATAACAGATGAAATTATCATAGCTGAAAAATACAAGATAAGAAAAGAAAGAATTGACCAGGGAACTTTATAGAAATATGAAAAATATAATCCGAATTTTTTTAGAAAAAGAATTGCTAATAGTGTAAAATCTACAAACTGGATTAAGGGTCTCAGTGTTCTGTTGAACTCTCCGACAAGTGTAAATAAAGAAATAATAATTATTGCAACAACAAATCGCTCTCCGAATAACAAGCTGAGTATAAGCAATAATAATACTGGTATGGTGTAGATCTGCCATTCACTTAAAATTATTGTTGGGATGCTGAGTAATGCTGAAAAAAGAATAAATGAAAAATTTCCCGGCGATGCTTGAAATATTTCCTTAATATAGTTTCTTAATGTCATCATAACTGTATTTTATTTTAACCCGCTAATTTTTAGGCAACCGATTGATTGAATTTTAGTCTTTGTAAAGTTTGATAAAGAATAAAAACAGTCCTGTGTTTTAAAAATAAAAGGTTCATCAAGTAGATTGCAAGGAAACCTATAATCGAAAGTATATCCGAAATCAAACTACTTGCACCTATTAACTCTGATGTAATATCCAGAACAAGCAAACAAATGCAGCAATTAAGCAGGTGAAGAAAAAATTCCCTTATAAAAAAAGTTTTATCGACAATCTTCAATTTGCTGTTAAGTGTAAAGTAGCTGGCGATAAAAAAGAAACTATAACTTATACTTGTGCTCAAAGCAAGTCCGTACTGATGATACTCAGTCACAAGCAAAAAGTTCAAGACTATTTTCAGCAGGATTCCGAATATTGTTATGCTCAATAGTATTTTAACTAAATGCAAGCTGTAAAATATTTTGTTCAGAAGTGCATAAGCTGAATAAAATACGAGACTGAAAGAATAACACATTAATACACCATATGTAATTAATGTACTATGTTCAAGAAATTTTCCTCTTTCAAATGCTATTCTTATTAATGCATCACCAAAATAGAACAAGATAAAAGTTAAAGGCATGAAAAGAAAAATATTTACGGATATGCTTTCATTATATATTTTCTCGATATCATTCGTCGCCTGATTATTTATCGATTGTGTAATTCGCGGAAATAAAGCTGTAGCAAATGAAATAGAAAAAATAGATATTGGTAAAAAAAAGATTGTGTACGCAAAACTTAACGATGCAATTCCACCTGCACTTACACTTCCGTAAAAATATCTGTCTGAAATGGAATATAGTTGACTGATTGCTTCTATTAATACGATTACTAATAATGATGAACCTGCAATGGATTTTATATGTGAATAGTTAAAAAGATGATCTTTTATTTTTGGTTTAAAGAATGTCCGGGTTTTTATCAGTAAATAAACAAGCTGTAATATCGTCCCAATTACATAACCAATCGGGATAATATAAATGCCGATTTTGTTTGTGAATAGAAATACGAGAATAAGTATAGAAATATTCAATACTAAAATTGAGATCGCAGGAAATTTAAATTCATATTTTATCTGAAGTAATGCAGATAGAATTGAAATTCCAGCAGAGAAAGGAATTGTAATTAAAAATATTCGGAAAACTTCAATTGCAGTTGTTTTTTCATCTATCGAGTTAGTAAGTAAATAAAGACTCATTATCATATCACTCATAAAGAATAGAAGAAGTGCAATAAATAAACCGCTTAATACAAAAAACAGAAAAGTTTGTGAAAAATATTTTTGCGCGGCATCCGGATCTGAAGTATTAATTTTTTGAAATCCAGGTACAAAATAATTCTGACCAATATACAGAATTATGAAATTGATTGTTACCGGTAAAACTCCACCAACCAGATACAAATCAAATTCAGGTCCCAATCCAAAGTAGGCTGCAAACATCATTTCCCGTAAAAAACCAAGACTACGACTAACCAAGCCGAGCAAAGAAATAATTATTGAAGCACCGGCAATTGTTGAAGCGAATTTTTGTTTCATTTTTATTCTAAAACCTTTGAAGCAAAAGTTTTTTCGGAGTGCATTTGGTGAGTTTTCAGTTGATTAATTTTTTAAAATAATCAATCGTATTTCTTAATCCGTCTTCACGTTTAACAATAGGCTTCCAGCCTAATTTTTCGCTGGCTTTTTTAATATCTGGCTGTCTTACTTTTGGATCATTTACAGGCAATTCGTTAAAAATTATTTTGCTGCTGCTTTTTGTAAGCTTAATTATTTCTTTTGCAATTTCCAGTACAGTCATTTCTTCCGGATTCCCGATATTAACCGGCTCATCTTCATCTGATAAGAGTAATTTGTACAATCCATCAACCTGATCAGTAATATAACAGAAGCTTCTTGTCTGAGATCCATCACCGTAAACTGTAATGGGTTCCCCATTCAATGCCTGCATTATGAAATTCGGAATTGCTCTTCCATCGTTTGCTCTCATTTTTGGACCAAAGGTATTAAAAATTCTGGCAATTCGTGTTTCAACATTATGATAACGATGGTACGCCATTGTAAGAGCTTCTGCAAATCTTTTGGCTTCATCATAGACTCCACGAGGACCAATTGGATTAACATTTCCCCAATAGTCTTCAGGCTGAGGATGGATTTCCGGATCTCCATAAACTTCTGATGTGGAAGCAAGAAGGAACCTGGCTTTTTTTTCTTTAGCAAGACCTAAAGCTTTATGTGTTCCAAGTGATCCGACTTTAAGTGTCTGTATGGGTAACTGTAAATAATCAACCGGACTGGCTGGAGAGGCGAAATGCAAAATGAAATCAACCTCACCTGGAATGAAAATGTAGTTGGTTACATCATGTTTTACAAAAGAAAAATTTTCATTTCCAGCGAGGTGAGAAATATTTTCTACATTTCCGGTAATCAGGTTATCGATGCAGATGACTTTTAAACCTTCATGCAATAATTTATCGCAAAGATGAGAACCTAAAAATCCGGCACCTCCAGTTATTACAGCAGTCTTCATATTTCCCGGTTCTGTTTTACATTGAAGATACTGATCTTCTTTTCTTTAATTACAAAGAAAAGTGAAACAAGAAAGAAAACAAATATACTTCCTACAACTGTTGAATAAATTATTCGTGGTGAAGATTGTTTTCTAGGTGGGATAGCTTCATCAAGAATATCTGTTGTAGGTACATCTCTGTTTTCCTGAATTTTTTCTCTATAGTATTGCTGCTGCAAAAGAAGGTAAACTTCATTTTTTATTTTAACAGTTCGTAACAATTTGGCAAGCTCCATTCCCAATTCAGGAACATTGCTGAATGCAACAACGTAATCATCTGATTCAATATCGAATTTCCTGTATTCTTCCTGAAGTGCAGCTAGTTTTTTTCTTAATGCTAGCAAAGTTCTATTATCTACACTGGAATTTGGTTCAAGCAGTCCAATTTCAATTTCAGTATTAACAATCTCAGCTTTCAACTTGGCAGCACTTTCAATAGATGAGTTTAGTTGTTCCGGAAGTGAAATGGTTTTATTTTTTTTCTGAAACTCCATCAGCCTGGTTTCGGCAGTATCTAATTCATTTTTAGTTTGAATGATTTGCTGCTCGATATATTCCCTTGCACGTTTGGCACGGTAAGAAACTTTTTCACGATTGATTTTATCCAACGCTTCTACATATGAATTGGAAATATCAGCAGAAAGATTTTTCATTGAATCTTTATTTGAAAAAACCAATGGGATTGCACTTGTTGAAATGTTAACTGATAAAGTAATTATTCCTTCCTTATTTAAATCAATGTTTAATTCCTTTTGAAGATACTTTGCTGCCTCATGAATATTTTCTTGATCAAAATATTCCATCAGGTTATGTTTTTTTACAACATATTCTGCAGCAGTTCTGCTCTTAAGAATTTCAATAAATAGTTGTGAATTACCGGATGACATTTTACCAGTTAAGAAATCCGTCATCTCACCTCCAGAAAGTAACGAACCTAGACCGGACATTTGGTCAGTCTCCTCCGGTGGAAGAATTGTAACTGGTGCATTGTATGTAATCGGTGAGATGAAAAAGAAAAACACAATCATCACTATTGCTGCTCCAATAGTCAGCTTGATAATAGTTTTCCAGTTGATAATAATAACGTGAATGATATCGTGTAATGTCATCAGGTTACCTTGTAGCTATTATTATAGCAGCAGCGGCAGCAATAATAGCAGCCACTTGTGCAACCACCGATAGTACATCTGTAAATACATCCCAGAATTTTGGTCCGGGTGGATCTTCCGGTGCCCAAATTGTATCACCAGGCTGAAGTAAAACATTGTCGTCAGCATCAATCCATTCACCTGTTTTTGCTTTTATAATTCTTACATCACCTTCCAGAGCACGCCAGCCAAAACCACCAGCAAGCAAGATATAATCATTAATTGTTAATAATGAATCGTAAATTATTTTTCCGGGACTAACAAACTGTCCTAACATAATTATATAATCTTTATGCTGAGGTATGGTAATGAGATCATTTTTACGTAAGATAATATTTTCACTCATCTTGTTTTTTTCAAACAATTTTACGAAGTCAACGATCACTATACCGGATGATTGTCTCGATTTAGCTTTAAAATAATCATACTCATCTTCAGTCATCATATCGGTTGGAATAAGTTTGAGTCTTTCATATTCAGGATCGAGTTCGTCTACATCCATGAATCTTCTTATTGAGGCTTCTGTAAGTGAAGCTTCATCTATAAAACCTCCTGCTTCATAGATAATCTGGACAAGTGTTGTTGAATCTTTGTTAATTTTATACCAGCCCGGATATTTAACATAACCATCGACCCTTACAGAGTGGTCAATTAAATATTCAGGAATTTGTCGTACGATTACATGGTCTTTGTTTTGAAGATTTAATACACTTTCATCCAGTTCATCATAAGAAAAGTAATCACTCTGCTGTACTTTTCCATCACTCATGAATTTTACAAGTTCAATAGTATCCTTCCTTGCTTTGTATGTAAATCCGCCAGCAAGATTTATAAGATCTAAAATTGTTTCCCCTTCACGGAATTCATAAACAGCAGGATATTGTATTTCGCCACTGATCTTCACAGTCCTATCAACTTTATTTATCATCACAACATCACCTTCAACCAGAATGGGATTGTTTGAGTAATCACCAAATCTTAAAAATGAAAGGAAGTCAAAACTTTTTTCAGTACTATCCCTGGAAATTATTCGTATGTCTCTCAAATTTGATGTTGGTTTAAATCCTCTAGATACTGCCAGAAGATCGATCAACCGTGAGTTGGCAGAAAGTACAAATATCGATGGTCTGACAACATCACCTGTTAATGAAACTTTAATGTTTCTGAATCCCACCAACGAGATAAAAATATCAACATCTTTGTAATACTTAAGAATTGTTTTGTTGATTTTATTTTTTGCATCTGCCAATGAAACATTCCGGAGATCAATCCCACCAACTTTAGGAATATACAGCCAGCCTTCCTGGTCAATTAATAATGTAAATGACATTTCTCTTACACCGCTTATGGAGAGAAAAATTTTATCTCCCGGTCCAACTTTATATTCTAAAGGGTTAATAATTCCCTCTGTTGGTCCGGTAGAAATCATATCAGATAAATCGCTGCTTAATTTGTCCAGTGAGTCTTTAATAAATCTTTCCTGATAATCAGGAAGCTGCTGTGCGAAAGCTGATGTGATAAAAAGAAATAAAATGGAGCAGGTTGATAGCTTCTGTAACATCCGGGTGAATAAAGATGAGTTTCTAAATTTTGTATTCAATAAACTATTGACTTAATCTATGCCAAAATTATAAAATTAAAATACAGCATCAAATCTTTAATGATACTTTCCTTAATGTGAACACTGAAACAAGTAAAACTAATAAAGGTCCTGTAACAAAAATAATCAGTAAATATTCCATCCTGTAACTATTCAATATCCGTATTAAATCTTCGAATGCTCCTATCTGCTTTTGAAAAATTGTAAATAATGATAAGCACAATATACCGGAGCAGAAACCAGCGAAAAGCCCGTTAATAATTACTGGAATTTTTATTGTTGAAAGTTTTGCACCAACCAGTTTCATTGTCTCGAACTCTTTCATTCTTGAATTAATTATTAACCTGATTGTTGCATATACAAGATACAGCGCAATTAATCCAACAATAACTGTTGCTATAAAAAGGTAGATCTTTGCCGAGTCAATATAATTCAGTAACCTGTAAATAAATCCTTCTCTAAAAACAACTTCTTCGATTCCTTCAATATCATCAAGATCATTAATTATTTGATCAAGAGAATCACTGACAGCGTAATTTTCAGAAACTCTTAATACAAATGAAGCAGGCAAAGGATTATAATCTAGAATTTTCCTGAAATCTTCTCCAGTTTCATTAATGAATTGTTCAGCAGCACTTTCTTTACTGATGAATTCTACACTGTCTGCATAATTTTTATTCTGCAGAATGATTAAAATTTCTTCCTGTCCTTCTTCATCAACATTTTGTTTAATAAACAGATTAACTTTTATTTCTGAGCGAAAGCTTGAGGCATAAAACTCAGAAACTTTTAAAGTAAGAAATGAAAATAAAATCAACAGAACACTGATTGTCAGACTTACTATTGAAAGGAGGAAAGAAGTTTTTGCAGATTTAATTGATCGCCAAGCTTCAGCAAAATAAAAAAATAACATCAGAAATTTTAAAATTAATTAATACAAGATTTAGAAATTAGATTCATCCAGCCATCTGGATATTCGCCACTTTTGAGAAACCGGGTCTCTTTTCAAAAGAAGATTTACACGTCCATCAACTCGTACTACATCCGTCGGATTAAAAGTTATGTTCAGATTAAAGCTACGTACTATATTTGCACTAAGTGAATCAATTGTACTCAGCAAAATATTATTCCATATAAGATCCAATCGTTCAGAATTTGTAAATAAACCATTTGTTGTACGCATTTCCTCGTCTCTTCCCCAACTGACATCATATCCATTTTCATAATCTCTGTATGTAAAAACAAAATCGGAAGTAATTAAGTTGCCATAAATTAATGTGTCCATGAATGTATATGCATAATGAAAATTCTGAAAGACTCCTTCTATCGTAGTTTGATCAGAAATTGGAGGAAGGTTACTATCGTAATCGTCATCATATTTTGGAGCGAATGGATTTGTGCATGAAAATTCTAACAACAAAATGAAAAAAAGGCCGGGAAGAAATATTGTTTTAAAGATAGAATTCAATTTTCAATTCACTCCAGCTTGTAGATCCGGTTTTAGCAACATCTTCCCAATAACAAATTACCCAGGCTGCATTGATATCTGTGACCATTGTAAATTTTAAACTTCCTTCAAAAATCCTTGTTCCAACAGTAAGATCGGCAACTGTAAAAAAATAGTCTGCAGTATAAATCGAACTATCGGCTCTGAGATCAAAAAATTCATTTGAAAAAGTTAAAACAATCGGCAGGTCCTCTGAAGTTCTGGTAACTAGATTATTGAAGTACTGGAATTCAGAATCAATATTCCAATCATTCGGAAAAATTGATAAAACATTTCCCGATGGCAGATAAAAAAAATCTCTGTTTACAAGAGGAGGACCTAATGCAAAATTCTTCTTATAATCATCCGAATTTTTATCGCTGAAAGAATTAATCAAGTTTTCGATTACATCATCAGGAACTACTGGTGTTTTATAGCTTGATCTTGTATTGCTAGGGAATTCTGGATCTCTTGTTTCGAAGATATCACATCCTATTAGTAGAAAAACCAGAGTTGATATTTGTAAAAATATTTTCACTTTTTTGCGATGAAAATTATTCTTGAAGAAATTGTTTTATCAAAAATGTTTCCTTTAAAATCTCCCAATACTTTCTCGATTTTAAAGCCTGTTTTACTAAGTGTCTCAGAGAGTTCATCAAAACTGAATAACCGAACCGATTCGTAAAATTCATTAACCTGACTATTCTTTGCAATGGTAATATTTTTAACCACTCTATTACCTTTTATTGACCGGTTTTGCACAATCCTGTCTCCATTAACGGAAATTACTGAAGTTGGAACAAGATTTTTAACCAGGTAATCTTTATTAAAATAATCGAGCACAAAGTATCCGTTCTTTTTGAGCAAATCGTACGCTTTTTTTATAACTGAAAAATTTTCGTTGTCTTCATCAAAATATCCAATGCTAGTAAATAAATTAAGAGCCAGATCAAACTTATATTCTGAATTGAATTCTCTTATATCAGAAAGCATGTAATTAATTTCAACTCCAGCTATCTGTGAATTTTTTCTTGCTTCAATCAGCAATCGTTCGCTCAAATCAACTGCTGTAACTTTAAATCCTCTTTTTGCTAAAGCTATTGAATGTCTTCCGGCTCCACAAGCCATATCAAGCACTGAAGCATCATTATTCAAGTTAATATTTTTCATGATGAGTTCAGCAAGTATTTCTGCTTCAACATCATCACGATGGCTGTAAACTTTGAGATAACCTTCTGAACTAAACCAATCTTTGTACCAGCTCATTTTAAAATGTGCTTCTATTTAAAATTGCACGACCAATTGTTGCTTCATCTGCGAACTCAAGATCTCCCCCAATTGGTAATCCTCTTGCAATCCTTGTAACATTAACTCCGAATGGTTTCATTAATTTTGAAAGGTATAATGAAGTTGTTTCACCTTCTATATCAGGATTAAGTGCGAGAATTATTTCTTTGATGTTTTCATTCTCGAATCTTTTCAACAGTTCTTTTATGTGCAGTGAATCAGGAGTGATACCGGCTAACGGTGAAAGTACACCTCCAAGCACATGATAAAGTCCGTTGAATTCGTGTGTCTTTTCAATTGCAATAACATCACTTGCTTCTTCAACTACGCAGATAGTAAATTTATCACGCTTTTCACTTTGACAAATATTACATAAATCTTCTTCGGAAAGATTAAAGCATCGGGAACAAAATCTTAATTTTAATTTTAAATCATTGATTGCAGTGATGAGTTTTTCCACCTGCTCATATTCACACTTCAATAAATGAATTGCAAGACGTTGAGCAGTTTTCTTTCCGATGCCGGGTAATTTGCTTAGTTCCCCAATTGCAATTAATAGTGGTTCAGCAATTTGCACTTTATAAACCCGGAATATTCAGTCCTGGTGGAAGCATACCTTTTGTTACTTTAGCCATTTGTTCTTCAGCCATTTTTGCAGCTGAAGATAAGGCTTTATTTACAGCAGCAACGACAAGGTCTTCTAAAATTTCTTTTTCATCCTGTTTAATTACCTGCGGATCAATCTCAACAGAAATTATTTCCCTGTTCCCGTTTGCGGTTGCTTTAATCATTCCACCACCGACTTCTTCAGAAACTACAATGTTAACAAGTTCACTCTGTACTCTTTGCATTTCTTCCTGCATTTTCTGAACTTGTTTAAACATCGCTTGCATTCCGCCTTTCATTCAATACCTCCTGAACAAATCATTTTAATTATTGTTTAGTAAAATTTTTGCCAAATATACTACAATTGATTGACTTTATATAAGTAATATTCCTAACTTTTCTAACGATATTTATAAATAAGAAACAACTTATCAGGCTTGATGATAACTCAGGTTCAAAAAAAAATAGTGCCTTCTGATTTAGATGAATTCAGGATACTTGAGTACGATGATTATTTTTTAACTCAGAAAAATAAAAAAGTACGTGCAAAGGATTTGGGAGAAAAATTTGCAACAATCAATTCCTACTTTTTTGATTACCTAAAAGGATTTAATATCCCTTGTGCTTATCTAAAGAAATCCGGGAAAAAATCGTTACACTACATTAATTTCACCGATATTCCGTTTAAAGTCCGAATTCTTAATGCTGTTGATAAAAGAACATCCAAAATTTTTTCGCTGAAAACCGGCACTCAGCTTGAGCTTCCTGTGTTTGAATTGCATTACGGAGATTCAAACGATTCAATCATTTCTGAAAGCCATCTTATATCACTTAACCTCTGCAGTTATGAAGACGTGAAGTTCATTACAAGGCTTTGTTCTAAAATAAATGCCATCGTAAAATCCTTTTTTGAAAGACGGAATGATTTGGTTGTTGAACTAACCTGCGGGTTTGGTAAATTTGACGGTAAAATTTATTTGATCGATGAATTTTCGCCAGTCAGTCTCCGGGTTGTTGAAAAAAAATCTAACAGCAAACTTCCGGATCCTTATAAACTGGAGACCGCAGCTCAAATGATAAAGTATACCGATCATTTTTTAAACTTTGCAAACGGTTAAATGATGTTTACAAGATACGGCTACACTACGATAGGTGTAGTAGCAATTATTGTGTTCCTTATTTTAATATCAAGCCTGTTTATTCAGAATTACCCGGTTAAAATTATACTGGTAATTCTGGCTGCAACTTTCCTATTCCTCACTTTAAATTTCTTCCGGGATCCTGAAAGAAAAATTCCAAAACAAAATGGAATAATTGTTTCACCTGCTGATGGAAAAATCATTGTTTCAAACACCGGAGTCAAAAATCATTATACAGGCCAAAACTGCAATATGATTTCCATTTTCATGTCGCCTTTAAATGTGCACGTTAACAGGATTCCAATAAACGGAAAAGTAGATTACTTAAAATATTATGAAGGAAAATTTACAGCAGCATTTGATGATAAAGCTTCAGAGAATAATGAAAGGATGGAAATAGGGATATTAAGCAATGAGGGAAAAATTTTATTCATACAGGTTGCAGGTTTTCTTGCAAGAAGAATTGTGACCGAACTTAAAACGGGCGATTCTGTAAGTATCGGTGAAAGATTCGGAATGATAAAGTTCGGAAGCCGAGTTGATATATTTGTGCCAGGAGATTGGATTCCAGCTGTAAAAATAAATGATATTGTTAAAGCCGGTGAAACAATTCTATTTGAACTGAAGGTTAGATGAACCGACCACGATTAACTCCTTCCGTTATTCCAAATCTTTTTACTGCTATTAATATGTTCTGCGGATTTTTATCCATACTCAGTGCTTCTGATGGAAATTACAATTACGCTGCCTGGCTCATCTTTGCAGCAGCATTATTTGATGCGCTAGATGGCTTGGTTGCGAGGTTAACAAATTCTTCGAGTGAACTTGGAGTTGAGCTCGATTCACTTTCAGATATTGTTAGCTTTGGTGCAGCACCTTCATTTCTTCTTTATAAAACTTATTTCTACACGATGGATATCTGGGGAATAATTATCAGCTCGCTTCCATTAATTGCAGGTGGATTTAGATTGGCTCGTTTTAATGTCCAGCTTATTGGTTTTGAAAAATCTTTTTTCCTCGGATTACCTATTCCATCTTCAGCATTGACTATTGCTTCGTTCGTTCTCGCTTTTTTTAATTCGAAGTATTCAGAATCATTTTCTGATTTTATCATCCCGATTGTTTTTATACTCTCATACCTAATGGTCAGCAATATTAGGTACGAAGTACTGCCTTCTATTTCAATAAAAGGTATGAAAGAAAAACCATTTCATTTTTTATTTATTTTGTTCTCAATAGTGTTAGTGATATTCACTTACAAGCTCGGTTTGTTCTTTGTGTTTGTTTTTATGATAGTGATAGGTATTTTTCGACACATATTTAATTTGATAACTACTAAAACCAAACCCTGAAAATTTCTAATCTTACAACAAAGAATTTTATGTTCAAAGCAAGAGTCATGATAAAAAGAAGAAAAACGATTCTCGATCCTCAAGGCAAAGCGGTTGAGATCGGAGCGAAACATCTTGGATTGAACAACATAAAAAATACACGTATCGACAAACTGATTGAATTTGATATCGACACAAATAACCGGAAAGCCGCTGAAGATGAAGTAAATGATTATTGCAAAAAGCTGCTGGCAAATCCTATTATGGAAGATTATGAATTCACGCTGGTAGAAGTTTCATGACAAATGAATTGAAATCAAATACTGGAAATAAATCACCGAAGTTTGGTGTTGTAGTGTTCCCCGGTTCAAATTGCGACCACGATACATTCTATGTTCTTAAAAAAATTTTAAACTTCGATGTTGTCTTCCTCTGGCACAAACAAACGGATCTGGATGAATGTGACATAATAATTCTACCGGGAGGCTTTTCTTATGGCGATTATCTTCGTACAGGATCGATAGCAAGGTTTTCACCGATAATGAATGAAGTAATTGCTTTTGCAAATAAAGGTGGTCACGTTTTAGGAATTTGCAACGGATTCCAGGTTCTGCTTGAAGCCGGACTTCTTCCGGGAGTGATGTTAAAAAATAAATCGCTCAACTTTGTTTGCAAAGATGTTTACCTGAAAATTGAGAATAATGAAACAGCATTTACAAAAGGAATTGATGGTAAAAAAAGTTTAAGGTTAGCAATTGCACACGGTGAAGGAAATTATTTTGCAGACGAAAATACTCTTAAGGAGATTGAAGAAAACAACCAGATAATTTTTAAATATTGTTCGGGTGATGGAGTAATTGCAGACAAAGACAACCCGAATGGTTCAGTAATGAATATCGCAGGAATAATAAACAAAGCCGGAAATGTGATGGGATTAATGCCACATCCAGAAAGGTGCAGCGATTCAGTCTTGGGAAAAACTGATGGAAGTCTTATTTTCAGGGTGTTAGCAAATAATATTTTAAATTAAGAGGAACAATATGTTTGGAAATTTAGGTGCAGGTGAAATAATTCTCATTGTGCTCGTAGTTCTTTTACTCTTCGGTGCTAAAAAGATTCCTGAACTTGCCCGTGGTATAGGAAAAGGAATGAGTGAGTTTAAGAAGGGTTTGAAAGATGTCGAAACTGAAATAAAGACAGCCGATACTGAACCCAAAAATAAATCCTGATATTAAGTTCTGAAATATTAATTCAATAACAAGTCTTTTTAAGAATTAAATATTATCTCTTCGTTATTCTATTTATAATCTGAATGCATTTCAGTTCGTATTACATTCTTCTCTATAATATTATCAATATTAAAAACATTTTATTTAGATTTGTGAATCAATTTTTCAATTGCAAGTTCAATCCAGGAAAATTTTTCTATGAGTATTCTTGTCGATAAAAAAACCAGGCTGGTCGTTCAAGGCATAACCGGCAGTGAAGGTTCTTTCCATGCTCAACAGATGATTGAATACGGTACAAAAGTAGTTGCCGGAGTTACCCCGGGTAAAGGCGGTACAACTCATCTTAACGTTCCTGTATTCAATACAGTTGATGAAGCTGTCAAACAAACCAAAGCAAATACATCCGTAATTTTTGTTCCTCCTTCATTCGCTGCCGATGCAATTCTGGAATCTGCAAACTCGGGAATCAACGTGGTGATTTGTATTACTGAAGGAATTCCTGCAGCAGATATGTTAAAAGTATATAACTCGATTAAAGACAAAGGTGTGGTGCTTATTGGTCCGAATTGTCCGGGGGTTATTTCACCAGGTCTGGCAAAAGTTGGAATTATGCCAGGCTTCATTCATAAAAAAGGATCGATAGGAATTGTATCGAGAAGCGGTACTCTGACTTATGAAGCCGTTAAACAAATTGTTGATGCAGGAATGGGACAATCTACTGCAGTTGGAATTGGTGGCGATCCGGTGATCGGATCAAAGTTTATTGATATTATTAAATTGTTCAACAAAGATCCAGAGACAAAAGGAATTGTAATGATTGGTGAAATCGGCGGAAGTGCAGAAGAAGAAGCTGCTGAGTTCATTAAAAAGAATGTGAAGAAACCTGTAGTCGGATTTATTGCAGGAAGAACTGCTCCTCCCGGCCGAAGAATGGGACATGCAGGTGCTATAATTTCAGGTGGAAAAGGAACTGCTGCTGAAAAAATGTCAGCAATGAAAAAAGCAGGAATACACGTTGTTGAAAATCCGGCAGAGATTGGTGTTACGATGAAGAAAGTACTTTCAAAAAACGGGAAGACTACTGCAATTAAGAGACCGCTTCCCGGTAAAAAGAAATCGTTTAAAAAATCTTCTTCAAGAAGAAAGAAATAATTTTCTTTGGATAATTACTTTTATTTCAAAGTAAAAGAAAAACAGGAGACAAGAATTGGGAAATAAAACTTTAGCAATTATCAAACCGGATGCTGTGCAAAAAGATTATACAGGCAGCATTATTTCTATGATAATTAAAGCTGGTTTTAAAATAAAAGCTATGAAAATGACACAGCTAACAAAATCGTCTGCTGAAGGATTTTATTCTGTCCATAAGGAAAGATCTTTCTTCAAAGACCTTGTAGCTTATATGACTTCCGGTCCGTGCATACCGATGGCATTGGAAAGAGAAAATGCTGTTGAAGAATACAGGAAACTTATCGGAGCAACCGATCCAAAAAAAGCAGCTGAAGGTACAGTGAGAAAATTATTCGCAGTTGATATTCAGCTTAATGCAGTTCACGGATCTGATTCCGATGAAAATGCGGAGAAAGAAATTGCTCATTTTTTCTCGAAGGATGAGCTGTTGAACAATTTCACTGAATAATAAAATTTATCAGATTTTTTTAAGAGCTAAATGAAAAACTTATTACTCATAACAACTTTATTTTTAATTTTGATTGCTGCCTGCCAGCAGAAAAAATCAGAAGATGAACAGAAGCTTTCAGAAGAAATTACTTCCACATTCGACAGCAGCTCACTTCCCACAACTGAAATAACCGACGATGAGAATCAAACTTTTTCCCTCACATATCAATTTAAACCGGGTGAATCATTCAAATATAGAATGACTGTTATCTCTCAGAATGAACAGTATATAGAAGCCGATTCAAGCATGACAGCAAAAGTTGAACAAACAATAATTTATCTTATCGATTTTAAGATACTTTCATTAGATGAAGGCGGGATTGCAGAATTACAATGCACATTCAGTTCGATTAATCTGAAGGCCAGTGCTAATAATCAGGAAGTATCATATCAATCTGGTTCTGATATTGATTCTACAGAAAAAATTAAGTTTGCTGAATATGAATCATTTGTAAATATACCTTTCAATATAAGAGTCAGCAAAAACGGCGAACTGAAGGATATTTTTAAGCTTGATAAAATCCTTGATCGGTTTTTAAGTCTGCGTGGTTTAACTGATTCAGTAAAAACTGAAGATAAGGTTACTATCAAGGATCAGATAAGCAATGGATCAATAAAGCCGCTGATTGCTCAAATGCTTCGTGAAGTTCCTAAACATAAAATGGCTGTTGATTCGACCTGGTCTTACAAAAGAGAATCAATGCCTGTGATGGTTTTTCAAATCAAATATAAAAATATTTATAAAGTTGCGAAGCTTGAAATGCTTGGTAATGAAAAAATTGCTTTAGTTAACGGAATAGTCGAAGCAATTGTTGAAGGAAACCAGGACTACAGTGAACATGGAATTAATTACAGATTTGAAAAGCCGATTTCTACGGCAAGCGGAAAAATTTATTTTAATCTTGATAAAGGATTAATCCAGAAAAGCAGAACGCAAACCCATTTAGAAACATCCTACACAATGGAAATGACAACTCCACAGGGAACTAAAAAAGGTAAAGCTCGCGAAACAGTTTCTAACACAAATATACTCGAACTCCTATAAGCTCAACACTCCTAAAGATTTTTAATAATTATCATTCCTCAAGCCGTTTGTTTTTCCGGTAATTGAATAAGAAGAATTTTCTTTACACTGATTTTACCTCTCAGATTAAATTGATTTTCGCAACTATTACACAATATAATCTTGGTTGGAATTTTGCTATAAGTGAGATAATGTTTTTTACGACAATAATATCCGGGTTAATTTCATAAACTTAAACATTGTTGGAATTATAAAATGAAAAAAATAGTTGTCCTGCTTTTAATGTGTGTTGGTGCATACGTTGTTTACGATAAAGTGATCAAAGAAAAAGAAGTACTTGAAATAAATGCAGATAAATCTATCTCGACAAGTTATTCAGCTGATATCGATGCACCGGCATTAAATCCTTCGAAATACGGTATGGTCAACGGCACAGTTAAAAATATTAGTGATGAAGCAGTTACAAATATTTCTCTAAAATATAAAATTGATGCTCAACCAGTTGAAGCAAGAATTGACAGACTAGAACCCGGCGAAGAAAAAAACTTTACAACAAACCGCATAATGCTGAAGCATTCCGATCCATCTTTTTTTCTTGAAGATATGAGTTATGAATGAGGTTTTAAATATTGATTTTATTTTAGGAATTTAAAAGCAAACAACCGTTTATTTCTTCTCTCTCACAACAACTCTCATTCCTTCAACAGCGTTTACCACAATCGGTTTACCGTTTTCAATGTACTCGGAATCAGTGACCACATCAACACGTTTGCCATTTATCTCCGCTGTACCTGCTGGTCGTAAAGTTGTTAATGCAATTCCTTCTGCACCGAGAAGATCGGATAAATTTGTTCTTGAAGTATAACCGGCATCCGCTTTTTCTTCTTCAGATAAAATAAATTTCTTAAAGACATTGGAGTTCGGGAGAAATTTTGCAAGAACAAAGATCAGAATTAACGAGACCAATAATGCAATTGAAAGCTGGATCAGTGCCGTTGCAACTGAATTCATATCGAGAAATGGATCAGCACCGATAAGTGAAAAGAAAATTGAAGCAAGTATTAAAATTATTCCGCTTATTCCTGCAACCCCGAATCCGGGAATTACAAAAATTTCAAGCAGAAGTAAACCTAATCCTGCAACGAACATCAGTATCTCAATAATCGAGGCAAGCTGAAGTATATATGATGAACCGAAAAAAAGTGCAAGACAAATTATTGCTGCTGTTCCGGGAAGTCCCCAGCCGGGAGATTTTATTTCCGCCATCAGTCCGAAAAACCCTATCATTATTAAAATTGAAGAGACGATGGGATTATTCAGGAAACGGACAACATCTTCTGCCCAGTTTGATTCCTGTATAATTTTTTCAGAATCACCTAAATTGAAGTAAGCATAAACTTCATCAATATTTTTCAGAACTGAATCTGCAATGCCATATTTCAAAGCTTCAGCGGAAGTAAGTGTTATTAATTTTGTAGAGTCATCTATTCCGGCAACAACAACCCGTTCATCAACCATTCCTTCTGCAATATCAACTCTTCTTCCATTCTTTTCGGCTGTCGATCGCATCTCGGAACGCATATAAGATTGGTACTTCTCCCCTACTTTTTCTCCCTGCTGATCAACAACAGTTGCAGCACCAATAGAACTTCCCGGGACCATAATAATTTTTTTACATGATAATGCTATCAAAGCTCCGGCAGATATTGCACGGTTATTAATAAAAGCGATTGTAAGAAGATCAGTACCGATTATTGCATCTTTGATTTGTGTAGCAGCATCAACTCTTCCACCAAATGTATTTATCTTGAAAATTATAGCTTGAGCATTATTTTTTTCTGCATCGGCAATTACCCGTGAAATATAAGGTGCCAGACCAAGATCAATATCACCTTCGATGTATGCATAATACACTTTGTTCTGAGAAAGGATTGATGAAGTGAATATCACAACGAATAAGACAAGCTGTAAAATCGTTTTCAATTTATTTTCCCCGAATGATGTATAACAAATTTAGTTTTATTAAAAATCTTCTGATTATATATAAACAAAAAAAGAGAATTGTTAAAGCTGAAAGATTAAGATCATTTGTGAGGTGAGAATTTTGTGCCTTTAAGTTTTTATTCACTCAAAGGCACATTGTATGAAAAAATATTATTCTGTTCTTTTAGCAAGAACTGTTGTGATAGCTGAACGTTCAATTTTAAGTTTAACAGTTTCGCTTACTTGAAGCAAAGCAGTTTTTTCTTCAAGCCCGGCTATTATTCCATGTATTCCTCCGTTAGTTACTACCTTGTCACCTTTTTCAAGATTCGAAAGCAGCTTCTCTCGTTCTTTACTTCGTTTCTGCTGAGGCCTGATTATCATAAAATAAAATATTAAAAATATTGCACCGAACATGATCAATGTGCTGACTAAACTACCGCCTCCATCACCGCCTGATGGAGCCATTGCTAATAAAAATTCCAATTATCCCTCCGATTTAATTTTAACTGTTATTTTTTCTATTGTTTTATTTTTCCACTCTGAAAATGAACCATCGAGAATTCTTTTTCTTGCTTCACTTAAGAGTGAAATGTAAAAATGCAGATTATGAATACTTGCTAACTCCAAAGCTAATAATTCTCCGGCATTAAACAGATGCCTTAAATACGCTCTTGAATGATTTTTGCATGTGTAACAGGAACAATTTTCATCAACACTGTTAAAATCATCTTTAAATTGTGAATTTGACAAAGTTAAGACTCCATTCCCGGTGAACAGAACGGAATGTCTTGCATTCCTGGTAGGCATTACGCAATCAAACATATCAATTCCGCGATCGATAGACTCAAGAATATTTTCAGGTCTGCCAACTCCCATCAAATATCTCGGTTTATTTTCAGGCATCAGATTGGTTGTAAAATTAGTAATGTCGTACATCAATTCTGCCGGTTCACCAACTGCCAATCCACCGATTGCGTATCCATCAAAATCTGATTTTAAAAGATCTTTAGCAGATTGCTCTCTCAAATCCTTATAAACACTTCCCTGAATTATTCCGAAAAGAAATTGATTGTGATCGTAAAGCGGTTTTGAATTTTCAAATGCATCTTTGTTTAAAATTGCCCAGTCGCTTGTCAGCTCAGTTGACTTTTTTGCATAAT
>JANWIS010000011.1 GCA_025449775.1 Ignavibacteriaceae bacterium | reverse complement strand
ATTTAAAGTAAAACCCTCAGCAAAAAATAAAAATTCTTTTTGAGAGGGTTAAAAAATTAATTACTTGCGAACTTTACAAGTTCGGAGAACGAAACAGGATTATCGACTGCAAGGTTTGCAAGCACCTTACGATTAATAATCACTCCTTTATCATCAAGAGCTTTTATGAATTTCGAATAGCTCAATCCATGCAATCTTACAGCAGCGTTTATCCTGGTGATCCAAAGCTGCCGGTAAATCCGCTTCTTGAATTTTCTATCCCTGTATGCATGAACAAGCCCTTTCTCAACTGCATTCTTTGCAATAGTATAAACATTACCACGGGCACCCCAGTAACCTTTAGCCTGTTTTAATATTTTTCTTCTTCTTTTTCTTGAAGCAACGTTATTCTTTGCTTTTGGCATTTTATCAGTCCTTTTATCTTTATTGAATCATTAATTTTACTTTTTTATGATTTGCTTTAGAAAGCATTGTTGCTTTCCTCAGCTGTCTCTTCCGCTTTGTTGTTTTTGAGGAGAGGATATGACTTTTATAAGCTTTACGTCTTTTAAATTTTCCTGAAGCTGTTTTCTTAAATGATTTAACTGCTCCCCTATTACTTTTCATCTTTGGCATTTTGAGTCCTGTTTTATGGTTGTTTTTTCTTTCCTTTTTTTGCAGCCGGTACAACAATTAAACTCATATTTCTTCCTTCCACTTTCGGCTCAGATTCAATTTTAGCTACATCCTGAACTCTCTCTAAAAATCTTTTCAAAAGGTTTTCTCCGAGTTCTATGTAAGCCATTTCCCTTCCTTTGAAGACAACAGTAGCTTTAACCTTATTTCCTTCTTCAAGAAAATTTACTGCGTGTCTTGCTTTAAAATCAAAATCATGAACATCCGTATTCGGATGAAATCTTATTTCTTTGAGAATCGATACCTGCTGATTTTTTTTCTGTAGCTTTTCTTTCTTTTGCAGTTCGTATCTGAATTTTCCAAAATCTATTATTTTACAAACAGGTGGTTTTGCCTGTGGAGCTATTTCCACCAAGTCTCTTCCTTTTTCGCTTGCAAGTCTTCTTGCATCTTTTATTAAAAATACTCCAAGCTGTTTTCCATCACTATCAATTACCCTAACTTTTGCAGCCTGAATCTCTTCATTAACACGAATATTATCTTCTTGCGCGATATAGAACCTCTTTAATTTATTGTGTAATCCTTATTTAAAATTTCCGTAGCAAGTTTATCAATAAAATCGGAGATTTTAAACGTCCCGATGTCACCTTTTTTATGCTTCCGGACTGAAATATTTTCTGAAGTTACTTCCTTTTCGCCAACTATGACCATATATGGTACTTTCTGCATTTCCCAGTCCCTTATTTTATACCCGATTTTTTCATTCCGATGATCCACCTGACTGCGAATACCAGCCTGCCGTAATTTTTCATTCACTTTTAAAGCGTACTCAGAAAAATTCTGTGAGACAGGAATAATTGCAACTTGTACCGGTGCTAACCAGGTTGGAAAATCTCCTGCAAAATGTTCTATGAGTATTCCAAAAAATCTTTCGATCGATCCGAGAAGCGCACGATGAACCATAAACGGCCGGTGTTCTTTACCATCTTCACCAATGTATTTCATATCAAATCTTTCCGGTTCATTAAAATCAAATTGAACCGTACTCATCTGCCATTCACGTTTTAATGCATCTTTTATTTTAATATCGATCTTTGGACCGTAAAATGCACCGCCGCCTTCATCAACTTCATATTCTAATTTTTCTCTTGATAAGGCATTCTTTAATGAATCTGTTGCTTTGTTCCATAGTTCATCTTCTCCAACTGCTTTTTCCGGTTTGGTTGACAGGTAAAATTTCAAATCATTAAATCCGAATGCAGCCCAAACCATTTTAGCAAACCGTATCACTTCAATAATTTCATCTTCAATTTGTGCATGAGTACAAAAAATGTGTGCATCATCCTGTGTAAATCCTCTAACACGCAAAAGACCGTGTAATACACCACTTTTTTCATAGCGATAAACAGTTCCAAGTTCGCCCCATCTTAATGGTAAATCTCTGTAAGATCTAAGCTGGGATTTATAAATCATAATATGAAAAGGACAGTTCATCGGTTTAATGTAATAATCCTGATCATCAATTTTCATACTTGCATACATACTGTCTTTATAAAAACCAAGATGTCCGCTAGTTTCCCACAACCAGCTTTTTCCAAGATGAGGTGAGTAAAGCAGTTCATATCCATTTTCTAAGTGTGCTTTTCTCCAGTAATCTTCTATCTCCAATCTAACTCTTGCACCTTTTGGATGCCAGTAAATTAGCCCGGCTCCTGCTTCTTCATGAACACTGAATAAATCCAGTTGTTTACCAAGCTTTCTGTGATCTCTTCTTTTTGCTTCTTCAAGAAGGTGAATATAATCTTCGAGCATTTTTTTCTTGGGAAAAGATATTCCATAAATTCTTTGCAGCTGTTTATTATGTTCGTCACCACGCCAATAAGAACCGGAAACACTCAACAGTTTTACGTACTTTATTTTCCCTGCTGATGGTAAATGAGGACCTGTGCAAAGATCTGTGAAATCACCTTCATTATAAATGCTGATCACTTCACTGTTTTCATCCAGTTCACTTAGTATTTCAAGTTTATATTCATCATTCTTTTTCCTGAAAAAATCAATAGCTGATTGTTTTGAAAGTTCTTCTCTTTCAAACTTATTATCTTCTTTAGCAATCTTTTCCATTTGTGCTTCTATCTTAAGAAGATCTTCTTCATCAAGCTTTTTATTTATATCAAAATCATAATAGAAACCATTTTCAATCGGTGGACCAACTCCGAATTTTGCTTCTGGATAAATTGATTTAATAGCATGTGCCATTAAGTGAGATGTAGAATGCCAGTAAACTTCTTTTCCTTGTTCATCATCAAACATAAGAAAGCGAATACTTGTATCATCTTTAATTGGTCTGTGCATTTCAATTACAGAACCATTTACTTCTGCTGCTAAAGCATCATCAGCAAGCCGGCTTGAAATTGATTGAGCAACCTGATAAGGTGTAATTCCTTTTTCAAATTCTTTAATCTGACTGTCAGGAAATTTTATTTTTATTTTATCCATATACTTCTATTGGAAAACACAAACCAACAATAATATAACATCACAGACATTGAATTTATTCACGAATATATTGTGGGCTCTAAAGGATTCGAACCTTTGACCTTCTGCACGTCAAGCAGACGCTCTAACCAACTGAGCTAAGAGCCCGGGATCAATTAACAATTATAAGTGAAGAATTACTTTTTTTGAATTTTGAAATTTAAATTGATACTTCCTCAGTTAAATTAATTAGAGTACCGAGGGCCGGACTCGAACCGGCACGGGAACAAGTTCCCACAGGATTTTAAGTCCTGTGCGTCTACCATTCCGCCACCCCGGCCGAAAAACCTTCAAATAAGTAAAATTCTTTAATTTTAAGCTTGTAAAAATAAATAATGCCATCGCATTTTGCAAAAAAACCTTAACTTATCTTCCAATGGACTTTCTGTCTCAATTCTCTTTCAATGTGTTTTGTAAGAAGATTTATTAGATACGATTGAGCTAATCTTTCTATTTGTCAAAGAAACCTGTGGAAAGTAATTTTGTTTATGTAAGAACTATGAATTAAAATGATGCGAATATTTAAAGGAGTTTATTAGTTGATAAATGAAAAAAGTATGATGCAAAAATATAAATCCTGGTTTGAATCCACTTATAGCAAGTTCAAATCAAAAAATCCTGAACGTAAAAAAGAATTTACTACTGCCTCATTTGCGACTGTTAAGGAAATATATATTGATGATGATGTAAGTACAAATAATGATAGCCTTAATTTTCCCGGGGAATATCCTTATACAAGAGGAATTCAGCCAACAATGTATAGAGGAAAATTCTGGACGATGAGACAATATGCAGGGTTTGGTACGGCCAAAGAATCTAACAAGCGATACAGATATCTGCTTGATCAGGGACAATCAGGATTATCTGTTGCATTTGACCTTCCAACTCAAATTGGATATGACAGCGATAATCCTATTTCATTCGGTGAAGTTGGGAAAGTTGGTGTTGCAATTGACACACTTGCCGATATGGAAATACTCTTCGATAAAATTCCGCTTGATAAAGTTTCAACATCGATGACAATAAATGCACCGGCTTCAATACTACTTGCAATGTATATTGCAGTTGCAGAGAAGCAAGGAGTGACAAGAGAAAAAATTAGCGGAACAATTCAAAATGATATTCTAAAAGAATATATCGCACGAGGAACTTATATTTATCCACCAAAAGCATCAATGAGATTAATAACTAATATTTTTGAGTTCTGTGCAAAAGAAGTTCCAAAGTGGAATACAATTTCAATCAGTGGTTACCACATTCGTGAAGCAGGTTCGACAGCAGCACAGGAAGTTGGATTTACACTTGCAAACGGAATTGCATACGTTACTGCAGCAAAGAATGCAGGATTAAATTTAGATGAATTTGGACAGAGAATCTCATTCTTCTTTAATTCACATATCGACTTGCTTGAAGAAGTTGCAAAGTTTAGAGCTGCTCGCAGATTGTGGGCAAAAATTATGAAGGAAAGATTCGATGCGAAAAATCCGCGCTCGATGATGCTCAGGTTTCATACTCAAACAGCTGGATCAACGTTAACAGCACAGCAGGTCAATAACAATATTGTAAGAGTAACAATTCAAACACTGGCTGCAGTTTTCGGAGGTACACAAAGTCTTCATACAAATTCACGTGATGAAGCACTCGCACTTCCTACCGAAGAATCAGTACGGACTGCGTTGAGAACTCAACAGATAGTTGCTGAAGAAAGTGGAATAACAAATACAATCGATCCGCTTGCCGGTTCATATTATGTTGAAGCAATGACAGATTTAATTGAGAAAGAAGCAAATGAGTACATTATGAAAATAGATTCGATAGGTGGAATGATCGAGGCAATTGATTCCGGATTTGTACAGTCCGAAATTCAAAGATCTGCATATAAATATGAAATGGAAATTGAGGCCAATGATCGGATCATTGTAGGAGTAAATAAATACCAGGTAAATGAAACAGAACATCCGGATCTTTTAAAAATCGATATGAAAACACAGGAAGAACAAATAAAATTTCTGAATAAAATCCGTTCAGAAAGAAACAACGACGAAGTGAATAGAAAACTTGAGGCTCTCAAAAAAGCTGCCGAGGGATCGGATAACCTAATTCCATTCATCATTGATGCGGTTAAAGAGTATGCAAGCATTGGTGAAATATGCAACATACTACGTTCTGTGTTCGGTGAATATAAAGAGCATGTGGTTATATAATTAAAAATGAAACGTCAAAAGGTTTAAAATGAACTTAACTCACATTGAACATATCGGTATTGCTGTAAAAAATTTAGATGCAACAATAAGATTTTATGAAGAAGTACTAAACCTGAAATGTTATGCTGTTGAAGAAGTAGCAGACCAAAAAGTAAGAACAGCTTTTTTTCAAATCGGACAAACCAAGATCGAGCTACTGGAAACAACTTCTCCGGATGGTCCTATCGGAAAATTTATTGAGAAAAGAGGAGAAGGAATTCATCATATAGCATTTGCTTCAGAAAATCTTAATCAATCATTAATTGAATTACAAAAAAAACAAATCAATCTTATAGATGATAAACCTCGTAAAGGAGCTGAAGGATTCAATATTGCTTTTCTTCATCCTAAAGATACTTCCGGTGTATTGATAGAGTTGTGTGAGAAACCGGAATAGTTATAAGCTCACCATTAAGGAATGTTTTAATAAACAGAATGGAATAAAAACTTTCTAAGTCGATTTGCTTTCGGGACGTGAGTAGTAATAATAATATTTGTAGTAAGAACCGTAACCTGATTTGTAGCTGAAGTTATTAAGCACAGTACCAAGGAATTGTGTATTCTCTCTTTTTATCAATTCAACAGATCTTTCCATCATTTCAATTTCGGTTGACTCGGATGAAACAACTAGTATTGTCCCATCAACCATGCTTGTAAGAATTTCACTGTCAGCAACTGCAATGATTGGGGGTGAATCCAAGATGATCAGATCATATTCGTTTCGTAATTTTTTTAGGAAGGAACGCATCTCCTGTGAGTCAAGCATTTCGGCAGGATTCGGAGGAATTGTTCCGGAAGTTATAAAGCTCAAATTCGATACCTGAGAACGATTAAGCACTTCTTCAAACTTTGCATTACCGGTTAGGAAATCAATCAAGCCGGGAATTCTTTCCTTACCGAATAATTTATGCACTGCAGGTTTTCTTAAATCACAATCTATTAAAAGAACATTCTTTTTTGAATGTGCAAAACTTCCCGAAAGATTTACTGCGATAGTGGTCTTCCCTTCCTGTGGAGCTGAAGAAGTAATTAATATTGTTTTTAGTGATTCAGTATTTACGCGTGAAAATTGAATTCGTGTACGCAAGGCTCTGAATGCTTCACTCGGAATAGAATCCGGTCGTTGTTCTACAATGAATTCAACAGAATCATTAGATCCAAATCCACCATTGAAACTTGGCACCCATGCAAGAACATTTATTTTTCTTTTCTCAATGTCGTCAGGCGTTTTAACTGTATCATCAAAATAATTTTTTACAAAAACATAACCGACTGCTAATCCGGCACCAAGCAACAATCCGATAATTATTATTAAAGTACGGTTGGGTTTTGCAGGAAAAGTTGGAATTCTTGCATCATCAATTATCAAAACATTTCCGGGTTGAGATTGTTCATTGATCAATGCTTCCTGATATCTCTGTTCAACAAGCAAAAATAATTTTTCCAGTGCTTCGGAATTTCTTTTTAACCTTGCAAGCTCGATTGCATTTTTCGGCAGCTTCATAAACCTTGCTTCGTAACCCTGAACTATTTTGTCCAATTCCTTTATCGAAGTCTGCAGAGATTGGTTTCGTACTTCTTCAATTATTATTTTCTGAGTAAGCTCTTTCACTTCTTCAGGACTGCTGGCAAAAATTCCTGCTTTTAAAACTTCTAATTCCTTATCGAGTTCCTTTCGAAGTTCATTTATCTTTCTATCGTATTCCTTGATAACAGGTGAATCTAATGTCAATCCGTCTTTTTGTGATAGCACTACCTGCTTATTTACTTCAAGCTTTGCTATTTCATCCTGAATTGCTTTTATATACGCCTGAGAAGTAAGACTCTTGAGATAATCAGCCATTCTTGGATTTTGTGCTTCAAGCTCTTTTCTTAAATTTTCAAGAACTTTATTTGATGCCATCAGATCAACTTGTGTTGCACTTTTTTGCGCTTCGAACTGAGCAAGAACACTTATTAATGTCGATGCTCTTTCATCAAGTGCAATTAAACCTCCTCTTTCCTGGAAGTCTCTCAAAGTTTCTTCAGCAGCGTTCAGCTCATCATATTTTTCTTTTCTTTGTTCATCAAGAAATTCTGTTACAAGTGTAAGCTGATTCCTGTTCTGCTCTAGATTTAATTTCTTGTATTGTGCAGCATAAACATTTGCGATCAATGCAGCTTCATAAGGTGAAGGAGACTGAGCACTTATTTCAACAATATCTAATCCTCTTTTTTGATCTACCGATACATCACTCAATGAATTTGCAAGTGCATCATTTGTTTTAACACTATACCCGGGATTTTCTTTTAGGAAAGTATAATCAAGAAGAACAAAATATCTGTCTTTATCAGAATCGCGGTAAAAACTGTCAATTAAAGTTGAAGCAACGATCTGTCTTGCTGTAAATGACTGCATTATTTCAATTTCATTTGCTATGAAACGATCGTTCCCCCATTCCTGGAATTCAGGAAGTAATGGAGATGTAAGAACGCTTCCTCCTTGTGGGCGGGAAATTTTTAGTGTGACAGTCGATTTGTAAATATCAGTTGCTTTAACAGCATAAAATATTGCTACGAGTAATCCGGCAAGTGTTATTACCAGAACCGGGATCCAGTTAGCACGAATTAGTCGAATGTAATCTTTTAGTGTGGTTGATTCCTGTAAACCGTAAATATCCTGCGAACCGTTTTCCATTATTTATTTGTTGTCACTATTAAGGTTGTTAAAGAAAGTAATACTCCAACTATTGAAAGCGTTAATGTAAGATAATCTTCCCAGTATAATCTTGGTCTTCCGGGAACAACTAAAACATCACCTGCATCCAGTTTATAAATTAATAGATTCTGCTCCAAGTCGTCATTCCACCACAAATCTTCGTAGTTAAATTTAGTCATCTGTTGTGATGAGTCGGGAAGTATTTTATAAATTCTAAGTTCATCAAGGTAGGAATCATCCGAAATTCCGCCTGCATAGGAGATAAGATCTTTGATGTCGCTTCTTTGAGGAATTATATATCTTCCGGGAAATGGTACGTAACCCCATATTGAAACTTTTATATTTAAACCACCGGGATCTGAGTAATCATAAAATGCGCCTTGACTGTGTCCGACAAGTCTTGGACTCATTCCAAGCTGGTAATCCTCTTCCTGTTGACCAAACGAAATTGTGTTCATCAAAAGTGAAAAGAAAAATAAGCTATATAGTAACCGCATCATTTTAAAATATTAGTAATCAGATTTTGAAATTTATATAATTATTCTTCTTCATCAAAAATCGATTCAAAATGACTGATAAAAACCACTGTAAAAATTTCTACACTTCACATGTAATCTAATTCTATATATTTGGATGAGCAAAGATCTTATTATCATGGTAGGTTATTACATATCTGGAAGTAAAATTGACTTGGTAAAAATCAATTAACAAATCACTCTAACTGCTATTTGTTTTTTTCATAGCTAATCAAATATAAAATTTGGTATAAATCTCGTTGTATAAACGCTTTAAATCTTATAAAACAGAACACAGTCAATGGTAAAACTATATTCAGTGCTTTTATTTTCAACAATGATATTTTTTCTTTCTGCTACAGCAAGAGCACAGGATGAAGAAGAAGAGATTAATTATTACCAGATGGAACCGTTGGATGATAGTCTTTTCATACAGATTCAACAAGAGCTATTTATCGAACCTCCGGATCCTAAAGCTGAAATTGTAATTGATGTGAGAGATCCAAATAATCAAACCATTTCTATTAAAGGAGCATTGTATCCTTTCCTGGCACTAAAACCTGAAAGCAGAGCCAGGATTTTAACATATCCGTATAAATTGAATCTTGAAGAATCAATAGGATATGAAAGTGTTTTTACAAGAGTTATTAATAAACTGAGATTCGAAAAAATATTAACACCACCAACTGT
>JANWIS010000010.1 GCA_025449775.1 Ignavibacteriaceae bacterium | reverse complement strand
GCAGAAGCCGTATTGTTTTGTGTAACCAGGTCAGAACATGTTAACATAAATCAGATTATCTTAACTCCATTAGCTCAAGCATCATCAACACACATTTTTCGCAAGGATAAATAGTTAAACGAAAATACTTGTATCGCCAGCGCCTTCCCTTACAATAACCGGTTCTTCACCACTCAAATCAATTACACTGGAAGGTCTTCCACCAAGATTCCCTGAAGCAAGCATTAGATCAACTAGAGAATTAAAAACTGATTTTATTTCCAGAGGATTTATAATCAATTCTCCTCTTCGTGTGGTTGTGCTTGTGCTTACAATCGGGTTGCCCAATCCTTCAACAATTTTTAGTGCAACAGAATGATCGGGAATTCTGATTCCAACAGTTTTTCGTTTCCCCCATAGTTTTTTAGGAACCTGTTTGGCGGCGGGCAAAATAAAAGTGTATGGTCCCGGTAATAATTTTTTCATGGTTTTATATGCATAATCAGAAACTTTTGCATATCTGGAAATATCTTTTAAATCCGAACAGATGAAACTTAGCAGCTTTATATCGGGGTTACTTTTTATTTCTTTTACACGATCCAATGCTTGCTTATTAAAAATATCGCAGCCAATTCCATAAACAGTATCAGTCGGATAAATAATCACACCTCCTTCTTTCAAAATTTTAACAGCTTTATTTATAAATCTTAACTCGGGATTAACCGGATGTAGTTCATAATATTCCATAAACACCTTCAAAAACTTTTATGTTTTAGGATCCACACGATGCAATATACTTCACGAAAATAACAGATTGAATCATCTTTACAACCGAAATATGATTATTGAGTTAGATAAAAAAGTGCACTAAAAACAGATGAAAAAATGGTTTTGGTTATGAAAAAAATAATTATATTTACCTCTCAAATTTTTCAGAGTCTTAGTTATTAAAGGAGTTTGATATGGCCAGAAAATGTCAGGTAACAGGTATCGGACCACTATATGGAAGCAGTATTTCTCATGCGCACAACAAAACCAAAAGAAGGTTTCTTCCCAATTTACAGAAGAAAAGAATATGGATTCAGGAATTAAACCGAGAGGTTACAGTTAAACTTTCAGCTAAAGCAATAAAAAATATTAGTAAGAGTGGAACTAGTGAAATAGCAAAGTTGATAAGGGATAAGCAAATTAAAGTCCGATAATTTTTATCAAAGTTTTATTAAAGTTTTAAAACATAAAAGGGAAGCATGAGCTTCCCTTTTTTATTGATATCACTCAGTTTTTATTCTCTTACCACCCAGACTTTAACTTTAGTTGTCACATTTGAATGTAACTTTATATTCACACCATAAATTCCAAGAGTTTTTATTGCTTCATCTATTTCTATTTTTCTTTTATCGATATCATAACCTTTCTCTTTAAGAGAATCTGCAATCATCTGAGTTGTAACTGCACCAAAGATTTTATCTTCTTCACCAACCTGAACAGGAATAGTTATGGATACTTTCTCAAGTTCAGCTGCGAGGTTTTCTGCTGTGTGTATTTCATGCTGCGCTTTCTTTACGATGGCTTTCTTCTCATCCTCAAGAGCTCTAATATTTCCTTTCAATGCTATGTAGCCAATTTTTCTTGGCAGCAGGAAATTAGTTGCGTAACCGTCTTTAACCTCTACGATATCGCCTACCTTACCAAGCGGTTCATAGTTTTGTCTTAATATTACTTTCATCATTTCTCCTGAATTTTTCTATCTGATGCTTTCGGAAACATAAGGAAGAAGGGCTAAATGCCTGGCTCTTTTAACAGCAATCGCAAGCTGTCTTTGATACTTTGAACTTGTACCGGTAATTCTTTTAGGGATAATTCTTCCCTGCTCGGATACAAATTTTTGAATCAGCTTAATATTCTTATAATCGATATATTTGATCTTCGCCTGTGTAAACCGGCAAACCTTCTTTGTCTTTATTTCTTTTTTCGCGGTCATCATAATTTATTTATCCTTTATTAAATCCGATTCTTCATTTGATAAAAACTTATCGAAGGAATCTTCGGTGTAATTGTTATCAACCTCTTCACTTACAACAGAAACTTCTTCTTCCGGAGTAACAGTTTCGCTATCAACAAATTTTCCTCTTTTGTTAAGAAATTGAATTCTCCTTGCTTTTATCTCAACTATGCTCCTGTTATGTCCGTCATCTGTTTTCCATGTTCTACTTTGCAATTCTCCATCGACCAAAACGGCAGATCCTTTTTTCAATCTTTCTTTGCAGCTTTCTGCCAGCTTATTCCATGCAACAATTCCAACATAACAAACATCTTCCTGCCATTGGTTAGTACTGTCTTTAAATCTTCTGTTAGAAGCCAAAGAAAAATTCACAACAGGTGTCTTATTTGTTGTTTCCCTGAAGATTGGGTCTTTTGTCAGGTTGCCGGCTACAATCACATAATTAATTTCCGGCATTTTCAGTTCTGCCATAGTTTAATCCTCCATGATATCAATGATTAGTGGTTATTCCTCTTTAACGGTAGTCTCTTCTTCATCTTCCTCAGCTGGTAATGGAACAGGGATTATTTCTTCCACTAATTCGGCTAATTTGGATTGTTGAGATTTGTCGAATTCAATTTGTTCAAGTGCATCTTTTGTGAGGGCAATTGTAAGATATCTTAGAATGTTTTCATCAAGCTGGTAAGATCGTTCGAGTTTTGGAATCAGATCTGTCTGAGAATTAAATCTGATAATCACGTAGTATCCAATCTTGCTTCTTTTCACCTGGTAAGCGAGTCTTTTCCTACCCCAGTCTTCGGTTTCTAAAATTTCACCACCATTGACGGTAATGGTTTCTTTAATTCGTGAAATTACGTTTTTTATTGCTTCGTCATCAAGTGCAGCATTAAAAAGTACAGCACTTTCGTAAACACGTTTTTTCATTTAGTAAAATACCTCCCTATGGACAAATGGCCTCCTCAATAGTATTATTGGGGAAGCAGGGTTATTTAAAATTATTCTTGGGGTGACAAATCTATTTAATTAATTATGTAATAACAAGAGTAAATAATGCTCGATTTAATCAAAGTTTTCAAATTTCATCCACTTAATCAAAAGTCCGGAATGTTAATCATGTCAAAGAAAATATACGTTTTATCCACACTCTTCAAATCCTGAAATATATTCTTTTTTAATTATCTTCATCAAAATTCTTCTGTTGTTCAGATTTATTTAAGACGCTGTTTGCTTCAAGCATCTTTTTACTTCCACCAACAATAAATTCATCCATGAGCGATGCTACAATGTTAAAAGTTGATTGGATTGCTTCTAGCTCTGTACCCGGAAATCGAGATAAAACATATTCAGCCAGATATAAATTATCGGGAACAGTACCAATACCAATTCTTAATCTTGGAAATTTTTCAGTGGTTAGATGATAGATTATAGAATTCAGACCGTTGTGTCCACCATCTCCGCCTGATAAACGTACTCTAAAAGTTCCAACCTTTAAATTCGAATCATCACAAATAACAAAAAATTGTTCCGGTTCAATAAAAAATTTATCAAACAACTGCTTTGCTGCTAATCCGCTATTGTTTACAAATGTGGTTGGTTTGATAAGAATAAAATCGTTATCACCGATTTTACCTGAAGCTTGTAAATAGTCTCCAGTTGATTCTTTGAAGTCTATTGATTTTTTTCTGGCAAAATAATCTAGTAATAAAAATCCTGCATTGTGCCGGGTAAATTCATACCGGCTACCAGGATTTCCTATGCCAAATATTACTCGCACGTTTAAAAGAAATTTACTTCTTTTCCTTTTCCTTTTCCTTTTCCTCTTCTTCTTCTTCTTTATCAGCCTTACCCTTGCCTATAACTTCTGGTTCAGTAGGTTCTTCTGTAGCAGCTTCAGCTGATGGTGCAGCTTCTACCACGATCTTCGGATGTGTTACTTGCACGATTAAAGACTCTTTAGGATCAACTAGTTCAAAATCATCGAAAAGCAAATCGCTGACATGGATTGAGTCGCCCAATTTAAGTTCTGCTATATCAATTACAATATGCTCTGGGATATTTTTAGGAAGACACTCAACCTCCAGCTTGTGCATTGCATGTTGAATGACACCGCCTTCTTTAACTCCAACCGGTGAGCCAACTAACTGCACCGGAATCTGAAGACGAATTTTTTCTCCTTTTGTTAATCCAAGGAGATCGAAATGTATTACTCTGTCTGTTACAGGATCAAATTGCACATCCTTTATGATACAATCATATTCTTCATGTCCTTCAATTTGAAGAGAGATAAGATGTGTCTTAGCAGTAAAGACAAGAGGATTAATTGAAGTATCATTAACTGCAATGTGAATCGGTACATTGTGCTTCGAATAGAATATTCCAGGAATTCTTCCTTCAATTCTATTCTTTTTGGTAGCTGATTTTGTTATTACTTTTCTTTCTGATGCTTTTAAAGATGTTTTTTCCATAATTACTCCGGCTCTTGTTAACCTTTATCTATGTGAAATAATGAACTTATTGATTCGTTATTAAATGTTCTGCGAATTGCTTCTGCAAATAATTCTGCAGATGAAATTATATTTATTTTTTCTTCAGTATCTATATTCTCAATATTTATACTGTCAGTAATGTAAAGTTTAGTTAGCTGTGAATCTCTCAATCGTTTAATTGCATTTCCTGAAAGAACGGGATGCGTAATTGCACCGTAAATATTAAGAGCACCTTTTTCTTTTAATGCATCAATAGCGCCGACAAAAGTTCCGGCGGTATCAATCAAATCATCTACAATCAAAATATCTTTACCGTCAACATCTCCGATTATATTCATCACTTCTGCCAGGTTTTGTCTCGGTCGACGTTTATCAATTACAACTAATCCGCAATCCAGCATTTTAGCATAAGCTCTTGCCATTTTTATTCCACCGACATCAGGAGAAACAACAACCATATTCTTCTTGTACTTCTCAATATTCGCTCTGAATACTGTCGAGCCGTAAAGATGATCAAATGGAATATCAAAAAATCCCTGAATCTGTGCAGCATGTAAATCCATTGTAATTATTCTGCTTGCACCGGCAACAGTTAATAGATTAGCCATTAGTTTTGCAGTAATCGCAACTCTCGGCTGATCTTTTCTATCCTGTCTTGCATAACCAAAGTACGGAATGACAGCTGTAATTGTTTTAGCGGAAGCCCGCTTTGCAGCGTCTATCATAATCAGAAGTTCGATCCAGTTATCTGCAGGTGGATTAGTTGACTGAACAATAAATACATCTAAACCACGAATGTTCTCCCCATATTTACACCAAATCTCACCGTCACTAAATCTTTTTAACTCAATCATTCCGAGGGATTTGCCGATTCTGGAAGCGATATTATTTGCCAGAGAAACATTTGATCCACCGGCAAAGATCATATAGTCATTTGCAGCCATAATATTCTGGATTTATCACAAAAAAATAGGAAGCAAATATATAGAAAGCCCCATGCTAAGTCAATAAATTATTGCTGTTGTAACCTTGGAATTCCGGATTGAAGAAGTTTAATTTTTTCTCTTTTTTAACAAGAAGAACAGCACCAATAAAAGCACAGCACCTGAAATGAAGTAAATCCAAACAGGAGTTTCCTTTAATTTATATGGTTGAAATGTTACCGAGATAGTTTTACCGCCACCTATTTCCGAAAGCTTATAATGCCATGTTAATGTTCTTCCTGAAACCTGATGTGCATTATTAGTTAGGATGTCCCCTGAAAAAATATATTTATAAGTGACATTAAATGTACTTGCGTCAATTCCAAAGCCTGTAGCGATTGGAGGAATGAACTGATTGAAAATTATTTGTTCCGAAGTACCTTCTGTAAAAGAAAATTTAGTTTCAGAGAATGCTCTTGTTTTGTTTAACGAATCAATGTGATTAAATGTAAAATCAATTACAGCATGAGTTGTAGAATCGGTTGTATCCGTATAGACGACAACATTTTCTACATTACTATATTTCGATTGAAACTCCGCCCTGATTGAATCCTGGTTAAAAATACCAATATTTTCTGCTACCGTTTTACTCTCATCATTTATAAATTTCATCCAGTAATCAATATGCATTTTACCTGAACCATCCGGATAAAGTACAACCTCCTGGTAATAATTTAAACAGCTGGTAAGCACGGTGATCATTAATAATAATGATAGAGTCAATGTGATTTGTTTGAAACCTTGTTTTAAGCGGTATATATTAATTTTATTCATATTAAATTGAATGTGACTTTCCGAATGCCAGCAAATTTATAGAAAAAAAAATAAAATAAATTATTAGCTTCAGATTGTATTAATAATAAATTAAGATTTAACAATGCCAACGTACGATTATAAATGTCTAAACTGCAATTTTACTTTTGAACATTTCCAGCCAATGTCTGCTGAACCACTTGCTGACTGTCCTAAATGCGGAGGAACTTTAAAAAGAGTGATTGGGGCTGGTGCCGGTCCTATTTTTAAAGGAAGTGGTTTTTATCAAACTGACTACAAAGGTAAATCCTCTTCAGATAAAAAAGATTCAAAGGAACAAAGCAAACCAGCTACTGAAACAAAAAAACCTATTGATGGCGATAAAAAAGAATAAAGTGTCATATTATCGCAGCTTGTGCGTTGTCGATGTGAGTGAAAAAGAAATTTCTAAAAATCTGCACCGAGAGAAAAATAAAATTTAGGACTTGAAAACCCTTCTATATTATAAGCCCAGGCAACATCAAATCGTAGCAAGAAATAAAGGAAATATATTCGGGCACCAACACCAGTTCCAACTAACAAATCGTCAGTTATAATATTTCCATCCAAGTTGCGAGTAAATAAACTTACTTTGCTGTTATCATACCAGGCGGCTCCTGCATCAACAAAAGCAACACCGATAATATTATTAAACAAGAATGGTAAACCACCTGTCAGCAAATATCTGATAAGCGGAAATCTTAATTCCATATTTGCCAATAAAAACTTGGTTCCTATTTTCTCAGAATAATTATAACCACGTAATGGAAGAACAGCCGTTAAAAATGCAAAGTCAGAAGCAGATTCTATTGGTACTTCAGTAGTGGCAAATGTTCTGTTTATCCAGTTCTCGGTTCCGCCGATAAAATATCTTTGTGGATTTTCACCGCCTGAATAACCGCCTGAAATTCTTAATGCAAGTGAATGGTCATAGAAAAATCTTAAGTAAGTTCTCATATCTCCCATAATCGAATAGAAGCTCTGGTTTGGATCAGTAACTCCAAGATTTCCAAAAACATCAAAACGGTAACGTGTTCCCTGAATCGGTGCTGTATATCCCCATAAAACATTATCATGCACAAAACTTATCTGTGGAACAGTGAACGTAACATTTTCCTGGGGCTCAGCTAAATTGTCCAGGTTTTCACCAATAACATTTAAGATGCTTGCACCAAAATCAAATCTGTAAAACCTGTTAAGCGGGAAGCTCGCCGAACCTGACAATCCGAAATTTCTGTATCGGAATAAATCGGATGTAGCAAATCCGTTCGGACCTATTCTTAACAATCGTACAAACCTTGCAGTATGAAATCCTTCAACTCCCCAGTTAATTCTTTTTGCAAGATAGAAATATGCTAATCCGTAATCGCTGTTTTTTAAATCTATCTGCAATCCAGTAATACCAACTAACCGATGATTGCCTAAAACATCACTGAAAGAAATTATTGTTGTGCCGACTAAACCGTAAAGTGTGCTGTATCCAGCGTTGGCATAAACGAGATCAGGACCGAAACTTATTTTATACTCATTAACTTTAAAGTTACCTCTCTGATCAAGATTATCAATCAAAGTGAATGCTTCATTCTCATCTTCTTTATTACTTGTATCGGCATTCTCACCGCCAAACACATAATTTCCAAAATCAACAGTTACTGAATCTCCATACTTTTTGCTTGAATCAACATAACTTCCTGTAAAGAACATCGATGAATCAAAATCTGACGAATCACTTTCTGATTTGTTATTATCACTTACACCTTGCTTTGTTTTAACAACATCATTTGGTCTGACATCAAGATCCAGTTTGCCTTGTCTGTATTTTGTCAATGGAAGTTCCTGTAGTTCAAGGTCAGAATCGAATGGGTTGTTAAGAAGAAAAATATTAAATGATGACTTGTATAAAGACGAAAAAGCAAGCTTCTTCCCATCCATAGAAGTAGATAATTGATATAATCCCGATTGAGAATTTGTTACCGGAAGCGGCTTAACATCTTTTATATCACTTACAAAAGTATCGCCGGTTGTAAATACAACGCTCTTCTTATAAATATTATTTATACCGTTAAGATCAGAGATAAAAATTATTTTGTCACCTGCCGGATTTACAATTGGATTGGTTTCATTACTACGGGGCATATCAGTAATCCTTGTTACCTGTCCACTTCCAACAGCAATGCTGTAAATTTCAGTCTGTGAATAATCGTGTCTATAAATTTTAAAGCTGTCAGCTACTTCTTCAATAGTTCTATAGCTATGTCTGTCTGATGAAAAATAAATTGTACTATCATTATACGACCAGCAAGGATCTTTGTCAGTGAAAATATCGTTTGTTAAATTTTTTATTTCATTTGTTTCAAAGTTGTATGTATAAATATCTGTTTGCTTTGACGATTGTGCGGTAAGTGCAAGAAACCGACTATCTTTCGACCAGCTTACGCTCTGGATACCGTCCATTTTAAATGGAAGCAATTCATAGTCTTCTTCTTCAACATCAAAAATATAAATTACATCATAACCATGACTCAATGCAGCAATTGCAATCTTTGAACCATCCGGTGACCAAGTTAAGCCCGGAGTTAAAATATTCAACTCTTCAAAGTTTGGAGAAGTATTTCCTTCGGCAAGTTTGGTAATTATTTCACCTGTATTCGCATCCATTAAATACAAACTGAAAAAGAAATCGCGGTTTGTTATAAACGCAATCTTATCTCCCTGCGGAGAAATTGCGGGACTTGTATTGTAAAACCCATCATCTCCCTCGGGGTCAGTAAGTCGTTTTGCAAATTCATCCGGATCCTGCGTTATTTCAATATCCGGCCAGAATACTCTTTTGATATCCTTCTTCCATCTCTCATTAAATTCCTTAAGATTTAAACCAATTGTCTGCTTCATCGCAGCATCTACACTGCCCAAGCTTCTTAAACTGTTTATGAGTTCACTGATTTTTTCTTTGCCATATTTTTTTGCAATGTAATAAAACACGGTCTGACCGCCGCGATAGGCAAAATAATTTGAAAGTTGTTGAACATCCGGAAGATATTCATTAATAGCAGCGTCTCTAATAAACATATCCGTATCTTCGTCCCAGCCAAGTGCCTGGTATTCTGCCATTCCTTCACTGAACCAAAGTGGTATTTGAATATTAATCTGATTGCTGATGATGTTCTGAAATGAACCGCCATAAAACATATCATTCATCACAGCATGTACAAGTTCATGATGAATCAGGTGACGGAATTGTTTGTATGAACCATGGAACTGAACTACAACTCTGTTTTTAAATAATTCAGTGAATCCTTCAATACCCTCAGTTAAATATGAATCCGTTACGTTAGTTTCCTGAAAATCATTTTGGGAGTTATAAATTATTATTGTAATTCTGTTATTAATCGAATATTTAAAACTCTCCTGTATTTTTGCTAATGCATCTTCAGATGTGTGAGCTGTAAACTCCGCAAGAGTTTCGCCATTATTGGAAAAGTAAATATCGAAGTGATTGGTTTGTATATAATACCAGTTAAAATATTTATACTGAACCTTATTCTTGCCAAACTGACCAAAAACGCAGAGTTGCGCAAAAAATATTATCGCCGATAATTTTAGAATTTGTTTCATTATGTGTCTGTTGATTTATCGCTGGTAATAAAATCAAGCTCGAGATTATCTAAATCCAAACGAACCAGCTTAACAGTAATTTTATCTCCGAGTCTAAATTGTTTTTTTGTTCGCTTTCCAATTAATGAATATTTTTTTTCATCCAAAACATAAAAATCTCCCTCTAAATCTCTAACTCTTATTAAACCTTCAGCCAGAATATCCGTTAATTCAACAAAAATGCCATAATTTGCAACACCGGAAATTACCGCATGAAATTCATGCCCGATTTTATCCTGTAAAAATTGAAGTTGTTTTAACTTAACTGACCGGCGTTCAGCTTCCATTGCTGTCCGTTCTGTTGCAGATATATGTTCACAAATTTTTTCTAATTGATCAAGAGAATAATGTTTTCCGGATTTTGCAATAAAGTTTTTTTCTATTACTCTGTGAACCAGAAGATCTGCATATCTCCTTATGGGTGAAGTGAAGTGAGTGTAGTTCTTAAAACCCAATCCATAGTGCCCAATATTTTTTGGCGAGTAAATTGCCTTCGCCATTGACCGGATTGCAAGCTCATTGATCACACTTTCCTCCTCAGTTCCTTTTACCTGATGAATTAACTGATTGAATTGGTTGGCTGTTTTTCCGGATTTCGGGTTAAAACTATAACCGAGCGATTTAACAAACCTGGAAAATTCTTCTATTCTTTCCGTGTCCGGATAATCATGTATCCTGTAAACGAACGGAATATTTCCTTTAGATGAAATCATCTGTGCAACCGTTTTATTTGCCAGCAACATAAATTCTTCTACAAGCATATTACTATCTTTAATTTCTTTTTTAAGAATGCCGGCCGGATGCCCGTTTGCATCAAGCTGGAATTCAACTTCCGGTGTAAAAAATTCAAAGCTTCCTTCCTTAACTCTCTTCTTCCTTAAAATCTTTGCAAGCGAATCGATAAAAATAATCTCTTCCAGCATATCACCTTTGCCGGTTTCAATAATGTTCTGAGCTTCTTCGTATGTAAAACGTCTTTTGCTATTAATAATACTTTTTGAAACACGGTGATTAAGTACATCTGCCTTAACTGTCATTTCAAACAAAACAGAAAAAGTAAGTCTGTCTTTATCGGGGACAAGCGAACACAAATCACTTGATAGTTTTTCTGGTAACATTGGAATTGCTTTACCAACAAAGTAAACACTATTCCCTCTCACTGATGCTTCTCTGTCAATAGCAGAGCCTGGCTTTACAAAGTGGCTGACATCTGCAATGTGAACCCCTATTTCAAAATTTCCGTTTGGAAGTTTCTGAACAGAAAGTGCATCATCAAAATCTTTTGCATCTTTAGGATCGATTGTAAAAACATTAATATTTCTGAAGTCCAGTCTTTTCGAAATTTCTTCTTCACTTATTCCTTGCGTTAAATTTTCTGTTTCGGAAATAGTTTTATTATCAAATGAAACAGCAATCCCGAAATTGCGGGCAATTGAAGTTACTTCTGCCTGGAGAGTACCTTTCTTCCCAATAATTTCAACAATTTTTCCAACGGGATTCATCATTCTATCTTCCCACAAAATTTTTCCAACAGCAACTTTATCTCCTGGTTTTGAGTTAATCAGGTTTTCATTCTCTATATAAATATCCCTGTGAATTTTAGGATCATCCGGAGTTACAAAATAAAATGATTTTGATTTTTTTAGCTGACCGACAATTTCTTTCCTTTTTCTCTCAATTATTTGGGTGATCTGTCCTTCCAGATTTTTACCTTTCTGCTTTGCAAACAAAACCACTTCAACTTTGTCACCATGAAATGCGTTGCTCGTGTTTCTTGCTGCTATGAATATATCTCCGGTCTTCGAATTTTTTGGTGCAACAAATCCATAACCTGCTTCATTCAAAGTAAAGTAACCAATAAGCGTGCTTGTCTCGGGTAAAGAAAATAAACTGTACCGTTTTCCGTTACGTGATAAAAATTGTTCGGAGACAAGCTGATGCAAAGATTTTTTCAGAAGAAGATACCTGATGTCGTCTTTTACTTTTAATCTTTTAGCAATCTCTTTTGATTTAAAAGACCGGGAAGGATTTTTTTTAAAGAAAGATTTGATTTGACTATTCATCAGAATACAAAACTATATTTCAATCCGAGCTCATTAATCATTTCACTGTATGTTGCAGATTGATATGAAGGTTCTTTCCTGTCAAACTTTATAATAAAGTTCTGGAAAAATAATGGATGCTCTATTTTTACATTCGCTCTGCTAAAATCCTGAAACACCTGTGATGTTCCTCCTATTTCATATCTGAACTCTTCCACTTTACCGATCAGGCTGAATTTTGTTTCACTTCCTACCTGTTGAACATTTACGCTACGTACAACATCACCAAGTTTTTCATTAAGCACGTTGCCAACAATTGAGCCTGCAAGTGAAGCTGCAGTAGAAACAGCAAGATTTGATTCCTGCAGTGATGCATCTTCAGGAAATTTATTAACAATTATAAAGAACATTGCATCCGAAGAAGTTTTGCTCGGATCGAGTTCAAACTGGCCATAGTTTTTTCTTCTTTTATAAATTTCAATGTTGCCTTCATCCTGTAAAAAATTAGTTGTCAGGCTACGAGCTGGGCCCTCCAGCTTTATCCTGACCTGAACATCGTATTCGTTTGAACCTGTGTTCAGCGTGTCCGGACTGTAATAACTTTCGTAAGTTGCTGTCACATTTACGTACGGATTATCAAGCTCATCAAGAAATTCAACGTTTCCTTCAGCCTGAAATGTTTTTATAAAATCCAGCTTCGAACCATCGAGCAGTTTCAACTCACCGCGAGCATAAGGTACATTATCGATTACTGAATATTCAAAATTTCCGCCAAGGTAAGCAGTCAGGTTTTGCTTAAATTCTCTTGACAGAACGAAAACCATCTTGGCTTCTCTTTCTACTTCAATTTTAAGATTGAGATCAAACGGAATTTTTGATTCTGCCTCTAACTTTTCTTTTGTAGCTTCTGCCATAGTAATTAGACTGTCAATTTCCTTTTTCGATAAATCCTCATCACGCATTGACCTAAAAACATAAGTGAACTTATCATTTTCATTAGTAAAAGCAGATTGAGTTGGAGAATAAGTTAGGCTTGCACCTCTTTTTAAAATTAAATCAGCAGCTAAGTAACTTCTTTCTTTTGTTGAACTAAAAATTATGTCCTTCCTGGTTTTTATTACCAAATCTCCGAACAAACTTGGATTCGCTGCTTTTGACCTTTCATCGAGCAATTTAATTTCACCTGAAGCATGCAGTTCAACATTTGTTATGTCGAAATTATCATGAATAGCGTCGCCGTATGCAGTCAGTAAACCACCACCTTTAATTTTCGGTTCATTTTTAAGATTAAGTCTGGAAAGAATTATTCTGTTATCTTCAAAATTAATCTTTGCATCCAATAAGTACGTGAGGTTTACTGCTTCGAGTACAAATGAAGAATTCTCAATTGATAATTCTCCTGATGATTGCAGGTTTTCATATTGACCATTCAACCTCACTTCTCCATTCAACTGACCCTTGAGGTTTTTAATTCCTGAAATGAATCCTGACATAAAACGAAGATCAAAATTGTCAGCAAAAAAAGTGAGGTCAACCAGTTTTCCATTAGTAAATCTTTCTTTCGAATAAAATGAAAGATCAACAGGCATACTTCCGCTTAAACCCAGGCTGTTTCTCGTCTTAAGATCTTCTGTTTCGTAAAAACGGGTATCAACACTAAGAAGCTTATTAGAATACTGAACAGTGCTTTCTATTGAACCGAGAAACTGGTTTTGAACTTTTATACTATCAAGTGTATAGTTAAGATCGACTGTTGGATTCTCTGCAGTTCCATACAAAAATAAATTTAAATTAAGTTCTCCGTCGAAAGATTTATCAAATGGAATATCAAACATGTTAACCGCTAAATCTTTTACACCAAACCTGCTTATTTTAAGCGTGAGGTTTTCATTATTCTTCAAGGATAGATCTCCGCTGAGATCAATCTTTCCACCGTTATGAACTAAAGTGAATGAGTTGAATTTAAAATTATCATGTGAGTAGCTGAAATCCACATCACCTGAATTCTGAAGATCAAAATCCTTGTGCTTTAATAAAACTTTGTCGAAAAGTATTTCCAATATATCATCATTCACATAAAATGAGCCGGATAAATCTATTGCAGAGAATTCATCATACTTGGTTCTGAAATCAATGTTTGCACGTTTCTGGTCAAGGTTCATCTTAAAACTGAAGTTCTCAATGTCACTTCCGATAAAAATTCTGCCCGCTTCAATATTAATATCAGCTTTTAGATCATCAAATGTTGAAACCGAAATTCGATCATCCATCATTAAAGATAATTTGAAATCGTAGAGATAAAATAATTCAAGTCCATCCCAGTATCTCATCTGTTCAATTTCACTTTCAAGAGTCACCGAAATTCTGTCACCCGAAGAAAATATTTTTCCTGTTATTTCTCCGTCAACCTGAATTTCCGAATTACCAAGGAAAAGAGATAACAGCTCAAACGATTTAAGTTCAAGCAGGTAATCTGCATCTATATCTCTGTTTGTAATCGACTCCTCTTCCTCGAAAGTTTCAGTCACTAATAATTCATTTTGCGAACCGTTAAAATCCGGAAGCTGAATTTGTTCAATTTTATTTTTTATTGATGTTGAAAGCATACTTGCTTTACTTGTGAATACATCTGCAATCTCCAGAAGAGTATATTTACCGGTTATGGTGAGGTCAGCAAGATCAGAAACTATATTGATAATACGATTTTCTTCATCGCTTCGTATGTCTGCAATGAGAGTTGTGCTGTCGATCAAAATATCATTGATCTTTGAACTATCTATTTCAATCACTGCAAACAAGTTCAGCTTATCCTGATCAAAATTTTCTCCATCTCCTTTCAAAGAAATATTAATTTCAGATTTAAGTCCGCTTTCTTTCATTATGTCACTGATATTAAAACCATTTAGTGCAATATTGAAATTATATTTTGTGCTAGCCGAGTCGGTAAAATCAAAATCGGAGTTTAATTTTCCCTTTGTCTGAAGAGATGAAAATAAAATTTGCGTGTTTATAAATCCTTCCGATCCTTCAGCAGTAATACTGAAATCATCGAATGAAATATCACCGATTATTGAACTCACAGCATCTAAATGAACAGAAGTTTCAAGTGATTGCGGAGAAAATCCTTTACCGGTCAGACTGCCAATCAGATTCAGGTCTGTATCCACTCCTGCAATAGGTTTAAGATTTAAATTCTTTGTATCAAGAGTGAAATCGTAAATTATTTCTTCCCCGGAAAGATCCATAACAATATCGCTCGAAATATTTCCTTTCAAAGTTCTTAACACCAGTCCCGATTTAAATTTTAATGGTTGACCATCAAAGTACAGAGAGTCGAATTGCAACAATCCATAATCCTTATATACCGGTATATTAATTTTATGAAGAAGATTTTTTACATCATCCTGGTTTACAACCGAGTTTTTGAACTGAGCATAAATTTTCATTTTCTCACCATCAAGTACATTCTGAAGTCTGCCTTCTGCTTGAAGTCTTGTTTCATTGAATTCCACTTCAAGATTCTTTAACTCGAGATCGTTAAAAGTTCCTTCAGCCTGAACGTGAGTTTCCATACTTCCGCGAAGTAAATCTGTGCCTTCAATAAAATTTGTCAGGTCATCAAAATTAAAATCAATTGCATCCATTTCTATTTTAACAGGAGAATTCTGCAGATCGAACTCTTCATCGCTGAAAGGAGAAAAATCAGATACCACTCCATTTACAGAAATGTTCGATCTTTCGGTATCAATTTTCAGATCAGTTACCCCAGCAACATCATTCAAAAGAATAAAATTTCCGGACAGATTAATTAATTTGAAGCCGGCAAGATTTGGTTTTAAACTTAATTCGGAGAGTTGAAGCGAATATTCATTTGATTCAATATCGATTGAAGCAGAAAGAGAAAGATTCATATCTTCAACTCTGAAATCATCCATTTCAGGCTGGGGATAATATGCAGTACTGTTCTTGTTGTTCACAGATTGATGTTTAAAATCAATATTCTTCATCCGCAGCTCGGCAACATCTATCTGCCAACTGAATGGTTCAGATGTCGATACTGTATCTTCAACTTCTTCCACAACAGAAGGTGAAGTTAATTTAGAAATATTCAGCTCACCGTTTTCATCTTTAAGAAGAGAAATTTTTGCATTCTCAATTTCAAGCTTCCTGAAATAGATTGACTTTAAAAAAATCCTCAGTGGACTGAATTTTACTTCAATTTTATCAGCCGAAAAAAGAGTATCCTCATCGAATGTATAAATTGTTTTTGATAATATCAGTGAAGTGAAAATAGTCCCATCGATCCGTGCTATCGATAGATCTCCGCTCGTAGATGAATTAACTTCTTCAACTATAAAATCTTTAAGCCAGTTTCTGAATGATGAGGTTTGAGTGTAAGCAAAACCAATCATAACAATAACTACCAAACTTACTGTTACACCGATAAAATAATTTATTATCCGACGGTACAGAGGACGTTTTATTTTTGGTTTTCTTCTGAAAAACATTTTTCAGCACGCTTACTTTGAATATCTTTTTACTATCAAGTCGATGATCTTAGAGGTGGAGTTGCCATTTACAAATTCTATATTCTTAACTTCACCGCCATTCTTTTCAACAATTTCTTTGCCAACAATTTTATCCATAGCCCAGTCAGCACCTTTAACTAAAATATCAGGAATAAGTTCCGATATTAGTTTTTCAGGTGTGTCTTCATTAAAAAATATTACATAGTCAACCGGTTTAAGATTGGAAATAATGAATGCTCTTTCAGCTTGTTTTAAAATCGGTCTTTTGATCCCTTTAATTCTTGTAACTGATTCATCAGTATTCAAGCCGACAATAAGCACATCGCCAAGTTTTTTTGCTTTTGAAAGATAGTCGATATGACCGGAATGAATCAGGTCAAAAACACCGTTGGTAAATACAACTTTTTTATTGTCAGATTTAAGTCCGGATCGGATGCTCTTCAATTCGGGAAGAGAAATTGAAGTGTTCATAAATTATCTTTTGAAACTGTTTCGAAGAGCCTTTCTTTTTCTATGGGAACAATGCCAACTTCACCGCAAACAATTCCAGCCGCATAGTTTGCAAGAACTGACGATTCATAAATATCTGCACCGGCAGCCAGTCCGATAGTTAAAGTTGAAATTACTGTATCACCGGCACCTGAAACATCTGCAACTTTCCTGGCTTTGGTCGGCATCCGTTTTTCTTTATCACCTTTTTCAAAAACTGCAATTCCTTCCTCGCCTAAAGTAAGCAGAATATAATCCGAATTTAATTTATGAAGAAGCTCTTTGCCGGCTGATGAAATATCTTTATCGGTTTTTATTCTTAGTCCAAGAACAGCTTCGGTTTCTTTACGGTTTGGTTTGAAGACAGTTACATTTTTGTATTCAAAAAAATTATCAAACTTCGGGTCAACTGTGATGAGAATATTTTTTTTATTCGCAATCGAAACAATTTTAGAAATGAATGAAGGAGTTAAAATTCCTTTGTTATAATCCTGAAGTATTATTCCATCAAGGCTATCGATTGCTGATGCAATAAATATTGAAAGCTTCTCTTCAATTTTTTTACTGATGGGAGCTTTGCTCTCCTTATCGATCCTTACAACGTGCTGATTGTTTGCAATCACCCGGGTTTTAGTTGTTGTCGGTCTTTCATCATCAACTATAATACCTTTTTCTTCAATTTTCTTTTCACTTAACAATGAAGAGAAGATATTTCCATAATTATCTTTTCCAATTATTCCGACCGGAACCGGAACTCCGCCGAGAGTAAGAATATTTAGAGCAACATTTGCTGCACCGCCGAAACGAAAAAATTCATCCTCAACTTCAAGAACAGGAACAGGAGCTTCGGGAGATAGTCTTTTAACATCTCCCCAGAAATAGCCATCAAGCATCATATCACCGATTACTGCAATTCTTTTTCCATCAAAGCCTTTTTTTAATTCATCCAGTCTTTTTTTTGAAATATCAACCATTTTTTACCCGATTGTTGCAAAAATCAGAGGTTAAAATAAGTATAAACGTAGAGGTTAGAAAGCCCGAATAGTGGGACTCAACATTTGATAAGCGTATGAAAATTGTTATCTAATCAACACCATCTTTTTACTTGTGATGAATTCATTCACTCTCATCTGATAAATGTAAACTCCGCTTGCAATGCCTGTTGCATCGAATTGCACTTCGTATCTGTCTGCCTGTTGAAACTCATTGACTAATGTTTTTACTTTTTGTCCGAGAATGTCAAACAGTTCCAATGCAACTACTCCATCTTGTGTGAGTTCATACCTGATTGTTGTTGTTGGATTAAAAGGATTGGGATAGTTCTGAAAAAGAAAATAACTCGTTACAGGATTTGTAGGTGCCGGTGGAGAGTACGTCATAGAAGAAAAATTATTTTCGTATTCCAGTATTGCTCTCTGCACATTTTCTCTTGCAACTGTAATCGAGTTAAAGTGATCTGTTCCTCTTCCTATTACATAAGCGAAGATAATATCCTGCGGTTTATTTTTCCCCAAAGTGAATGGACCTGTGCTAACTAAATTTCTGTGGTCACGGTTCATGATATCTATCCAGCCAACATTAGTAACCGGATCTCCGGAAGCCCAAAACGTAGGATTAATTTCATTACAATTTATTCCACCTCTTACTTCACAAAATTGAAAAGTGCATGGATCAGGGTATTCTCCAAACCGCTCTTTACCTATCAAATAATGTCTCGCCTGAATTACACTGTTGGGCTCACCTAAAGCAGGAGTACTGTTCAACATAAATGTAGACGTAGTCATTTCAAGGTTTTTTGCGCCTGTAAACAAATCGCTTCCAATTAAATATCCCAAATTATTTTTTGCTGTGTCCGTTGGATCACCAGTATTAATGATTGGTCCTTGCAATAAAGAAGTAAAGAAAGATGGACAGTTGTCACCATAAACGTAATCCGAATCATTATTGTAAAAATACCCTGCATTTAAAATAGTATCACATCCAACAACATCATCATTATAATCTCCAAGGTCAGCATCTTCCCATGCAGCAAAGAAAACTGAATCCATAACTTCAGCGACTGAGCCTGTGTTCAAGATGGAATATTTTAAGAAAATAACATTCTCCAGCTCAGGCTGATCTATTGCAAACAATGTTTGTCTTATTTCAATTCCCTGCGGCTCGGATAGCCATCTTCTTTGTTCTGCAGGAAGACCATCATTATAAACACACCACGCAGTCAGATCGCCTAAAAGCAAAGGCATATCTTCGTTTGAATCCCAAGTACCGTTGTAGTTTTTATCAACGGGGTTATAATTTCCATCGTCATCACCGTCATAAAATTCTGCACCAAGCATAACTGCGTCTTTCCATATTTGCCATGTTGAACCGAAAGGAATATCGTTTTTATTAATTATATAAATATTGAAAAGCGGATCAACGGGGTTTGAGTTTACAGTTCCGGGTAAATAATCTTGTACTAAAGATGCGGTTGCTGCTGCATTTGACCAAAGTGATCCATTAGTGTAGCCTGATAGAAAAAACCCAGCCGAGAATAGGAATAAACCTTCTTCATACATCCCTTGAGAACCAGTGCCGCCAAATTGAAAATCACTTTCATACATGCTTTTACTATTTTTATCGTCAAACACCAGGATAGCACTCGCCTGTTCATAAGACACATTAACATCTGCTAAAATACCTGAGTTGTTCATGGGCAAATTAATTTTATTAACATCAAAGCTATATTGATTTAATAAACTTGTTAAAGCAAACGGAAAAACATTTCCGAATATTGAATCATTAGCTTCACCATCATTATGCAAACCGTCATCAAACATTTCACCAGTATAAATAGAATCTTCCATTATACCTATCACCTTATGTACTGCTTCATCATCAACTATCTTTGCCTGGTAAACAAATTCCTTTTTATCAAAATCAATTAACTCCGGTGGTGCGTATGTTTCATAAACTTTTGGCGGAGTATATTTATCGGCTGATTCGTTTAAAATTCCATAAAGAACCTGGAAGGAAATATCAAACGGCATACTTGGCGAGAATCTTTCAGTAGCAAAAGTTATAAAAGTTTTATTTTGGTACGATGAGAGATTGATGTTGATATCTTCACCAACATATTTTGTGAATTTATTTTCCGGTAACCAGGAATATCCATTATTAGTGCTTGTTATAAAGTAAACATCATTATCACCATAGTCTGTTGAAACACTTACATTATCCCGTACATATGCAACAACAATATTTCCATTTTTTAAGATTGATACATCGGGCATTTGCTCATGAAATATTTCATCGGCAATAAATGAAACACCTAACCAATTAAGACCGTAATCTGTACTCACTCTTGCACAAACTCCGGAAAATTCTGAAGCATCTCTTTCAAAGACAGCAAAAAGTGTATCATCACCAATAGAATTAATTGAAAGATTTTTTATCTGGTAACCTGCTATTCCCGGAAAATCAAATGGATTAACACTCCAGGTTAGCCCATTATCAAAACTCAACTTGTAAAAACTTTCATTCTGGTTGACATCGGAAAAACTCAGACATATTTC
>JANWIS010000009.1 GCA_025449775.1 Ignavibacteriaceae bacterium | reverse complement strand
TCACTTCGTTCCTCGCAATGACATCAAGAAAATTAATTAAACAATTCCCACGCTAAACCGAAACGGATATTTCTTTCTGGCATTGGATAATATGGAGTAATGTAATACTCGTTGCCCAATAAGTTTTCCCAGATGAAATAAAAGATTGCCAGCTTTTTTATCTCGCCAGCCAAAGTAAAATCGAGTTTGTTTGTGGGATCAAGAACATTTCCTGTTTGCACATAATATTCTGTTGAGTTAATCTTACCCGTATAATAAAATTTAAACCCGGTTTTCAAATCAAGATTGTTTTCAAAGAACAAGTCATTGATATATAGTCCGCCAATGAATTGCCAATCAGGAAGATTCACTGGACGTTTGTCATTAACTTCGAAGTAATAAAAAGTGTTTGTTTCCAAAAGAAGCAGCCAAAATCTAAAGTTAAAATTTAGTCCGATACCCTCTACTTTTTCTGTTGTTTGATTAAACGGTGGCACAGGAGCAGCTTGTACGTATCTATAATTATAATATTCATTGCTAAAGTATTTCAAATCAATCATTAAGTCGGAAAATTTACAGTGTATTCCGGTTTCAAAAGATGGAACAACTTCAGGCCATAAAATTTCATCTCTTAATGAATAGCCCACATAAAATGAAACTTCTTGATTTAAATAATATTTTAGATCGCCTCCATATCCCTCATAATCCATATTTAAAATTTTCCAATGAGCTATCTTATAGTAAAATGAGAGTTTTATAAATCTATCAAAAGTATGAAACGACATTACACCACCAATACTATGGCGTTCATCATTGGTGGTATAGATATTATTATTTTCCGCAACCTCATAATCCGACTTTTCATAATCACTTAATAGTTGCAAAGAGATATAATCAAATTCATAAGTGTAATTCAGAAGAGCACCGTACCTTTTCCTCTCCGAATTGACATTACTGTTTGTGCTATCTTGAAAGTCCTTCCGTTCATCAAGTCCATATCTATAATAAAGTGATAAATCCAATTGAGAATTATCAAATGGATTTACCAAAGTTCTCAATCCAAAATTATGCTGAGTAACATCGAGTGTACGGTTTGGAAATAAAACAGGTGCAATAAACGGATCGTAAAGATCTGAATTTGGAGCATCAGAACTTCTGCTTAAGCTGTCATAGTCAACTCCGCCGTTCATTCCTTGTAAAGCATCAACATAATAATAAGAAGCAACGAGATTAATCGAATTGGATAAGAAATATTTCAGCTTTGTATTAAACTGCCAGATGCTGAGATCTGTGTTTACATAAGTTGCATCTTTAGACCTGTTTGTTAACTGTAAAGCTATGTTCCATCTGTTGGCAAGCTTTGCAGAAAATTTTCCATCAATCATCGCTTCGCCATCCGGTCCCTGGTAATATTTTATTCTTGAGTAAGGTGCTTTTGTAATGAAATCCTTAGTTATAAAATTTACTGTAACAGGATTATTATATGAGCCGTATAAAAATCCACGAGGAGACGGAACAATTTCTATTGAGTCAACATCTTCACTTTGAATATGATTAAGGTCGAGAGAATTTGTAACCCGGTTATTCAGCAGCACACCATCTTGCAGATAGCTGATAGCATTGCTTCCAACACCATAAATAAAGGTCTCATGGTCATATCCTACAAACCCCAGGTCTTTAATAAAATTAAGATTGAAAGACTTGAGCAGGTCGCCGGTATATCGGTAATTTTCAAACAAAAATGTTCTCTTATCAATTATTGTGCTTACATCTGCAAGCGGAGTTCCCTGGATAGGAACAAGCGTATCTTTTTGAACTGTTGTGTCGACTATTCCTGATGTATCTGCAATGGAAGTTGTATCACTTTGCTTAGTTGGAATTGTATCCAAAACGGCTGGAATGTTTTGAATTTGTAATGAATCACCATCTTGAGGGAATGAAAGTGAAGTGAAAATTATGAGTGCTGAAAGCTGCTTTAACATTAATTGCACTATGAAAAAAAATTCCTCATTGAACTGAAACAAAATAGAGAATTATCTACGAGCAAAAAAGTAAAATTAAAAAGACATGGTAAGGTCAAAATCCTATCCCTATTTTAACCAATATCCATGAGGGTTTGAACGTAATTTATTTTTAAAAAACATTTTGATTCAAATAAATATTAACTATTTTACGATGTGTAAATAACAATATTAATTTTACCGGAGGGTTCATATGCCTAAATCAATGACGAAAGGCGAGATCATCACTCATCTCGCAAGCAAAACCAAAACCACTAAAAAGGTTGCGGGAATATTTTTAGAAGAGTTTGTAAAACTTTCCTACAAAGAAGCTAAAAAAGATTTTGTAATTCCGGGACTCGGCAAGCTCAGAGTTGCACAGAGAGCCCAGAGAATGGGAAGAAATCCTGCTACCGGTGAATCAATGGTAATTCCGGCAAGAAAAGTTTTGAAGTTCAGAATTGCCAAAGCTGCTAAAGATTCGATTCTTTAATAAGTTATTTGAATTCTTTTTAAGCCCCGAATTATTTCCGGGGCTTTTTTTATTTTAAAGATATAAATATGAATAAAATAGTTTTTCAAAAAGAATTAAAGCTCAACCCGGTTGAGTTCAGAGATGTTCTCATTAGAAGCACATTGGGTGAGCGAAGACCAATTGATGAACCGGAACGGATTAAATCAATGTGTGAAAATGCCAACCTGATCATTACTGCAAGACACAATGGAAAGCTTATCGGTGTTGCCAGATCTGTTACCGATTTTACCTACTGTACATACTTATCCGATTTAGCTGTTGATCTCGAATATCAGAAAAAAGGAATCGGGGTGGAATTAATAAAAGAAACGAAAAGGCAAACACCACACGCAAAACTGATTTTGCTCTCGGCTCCTGCAGCAATAAATTACTATCCGAAGATAGGGATGAGAAAGCATGATCATTGCTTCTTTATTGATGATATAAATGATCTCGGATAAACTTTTCTTAAATAAATGTTGATCAAGAATATTTTTGCGGAATTTTTCTATATCAATTATTAACTTTGCCAGACCAATCACAAATACTTTAAGCTAATTGAAATATCTTTTAACACAATCGCTTTTGCTTTTTATCCTCCTCGGGTGTTCAAACAATCACTCCAAAAAGATCTACGAAATAATTCAGCCAATCAATCTTGAAGAAGGAATAGAAAAAGAAATTGTTATTAGCGATTTGTTCTATGCAAATAACTATAACCTGGTTTTCACACCGAATGAGAATTTAATATTTGAACACGACACATTAAATAATCTATTGAAGTTAATGGCCAAAAAAGGATTTGCGGGATTCGATTTGTTGGAGTTTACGTTTGAAGAGCAGAAATATCAAATCCCGATTAAACTTCAGCATAAAGAAAGTTTCCTTTTCACTTATAAACCAAAAGGAAAACATAAAAAGATAAATCTCTTCGGGCAGTTCAACAGCTGGGACAGAGGAAATTTACCAATGACTGACCCGGATGGAAATGGTGTTTATGAAATTATGGTTCCTCTCGATCCAGGCAGATACGAATATAAATTTTTTGTTGATGGTGCAGAACTGATTGATCCACAGAATCCAGTAAAAGTTCCGAATGGTCTCGGTGGTTTTAATTCAATAATAATTATCGAATCATCAAAAGAAGATAATAGCTATCTTCATTGCTTAAATTATTCGGTCGAAGATCAGACAAGCCGGTACAATTTTTATTTTGAAGGACATCATCCATCAACTTTAAAAGAAGATGATGTAACTACGCTTTTGGATAATCAATCAGTGAACAAAAGCATGGTGGAAGTTAGCGGAAATAATATTTCAATAACCTTTCCGGATGATCTGCTTGAAGGTGAAAGATTATTAAGCACAGTAATAAGTGTTGATGGTAAATTCTCAAATATCCAATCAGTTTTTATGCAGGATGGTGTTCCCGTAGGAAACAATTCAGATCAAAGCTGGCACGATGCAATAATCTACTCAACAATGATTGATCGATTTAACAACGGAGACACCACTAACGACAATCCAATTGTTCACGATTCTCTTTTTATTCAAGCTAATTATAACGGCGGTGACTTGCAGGGAATTCTTGATAAAATAAATGAAGGATATTTTGATTCACTTGGTGTTAATACTCTCTGGATCTCACCGATTATTGACAACACTAATAAAGCTTACCGGGAATTTCCACCGCCTCATCGTTATTATACAGGATATCATGGCTATTGGCCGGTTTCATCAACAGAAGTTGAAGAAAAATTCGGCGATATGTCCTTAGTTAAAAAACTTGTTAAGACTGCACACAGTAATAAAATGAAAATTTTGTGGGATTATGTTGCTCATCATGTTCACGAAGAAAATCAATTATGGAATGAACACCGTAATTGGTTTGGCAAGCTCGAACTTCCCGATGGAAGAAAAAATCTCCGATTATGGGATGAGCACCGCCTTACAACCTGGTTTGAACCATATATGCCGTCATTTGATTTTACAAGCTCTGCTGAAGCACTCGATTTTATGACTGACAACGCAGTCTGGTGGTTAAAAGAAACCAAAGCAGACGGATTCAGACATGATGCTGTAAAACATGTTCCGAATGAATTCTGGAGAATGCTGACAAAAAAAATAAAACAAAAAATTGAAGCAGCAGATAATACAAAAGTCTATCAGATTGGTGAAACATTCGGCGGATACGATCTTATAAGCTCATACGTAAATAACGGACAGCTCAATGCACAATTCAATTTTAACCTGTACGATACCGCTATTCCTGTTTTTCTTCAAAAGGAAAATTCATTTGAGCTACTTGATCTTCAATTGAAAAAAACTTTCCAGGTTTATGGTGTCAATCACCTGATGGGAAATTTGTTAGACAGCCATGATAAAATAAGGTACATGGCAATGGCTGACGGTGATCTTGAAATCAATGATGGAAGAGCAATTGAATTTGCCTGGACTAATCCACCTGAAGTTGATCACGCATCGAGTTATGATAAACTCAAACTGCATCTTGCATATATTTTAACAATACCCGGTGTTCCGGTAATTTATTACGGTGATGAAATCGGGATGACTGGTGCTGCAGATCCAGATAACAGAAGGATGATGAAATTCGGTGACGAGTTAGATGAAAATGAACAGCAAACTTTTAAAGATGTCAGCAAGTTGATCCATATGAGGAAAGAACATTCTGCTTTACGATATGGAGATTTCCTGGCTCTTCGGGCTGATGAAAATATTTATGCTTACTTACGATCAGATATGAACGAGAGAATACTTGTTGTTTTGAACAAAAGCGAAGTTGAAAAAATAGTTAATCTTAAATTGCCTGATATGTATAACCTGAATAAGGCACAGAATCTTTTAACAGGAAAAGTTTTCGATATAAAAGACAATAATTTTACTCTGAATGTGGACAAGATGAGTTACTTAATTTTAAAGCTCGAACAATGATAACCTTCATCGCGCTATTGCGAGGAATTAACATCACCGGTCATAAAATTATTAAAATGGCTGACTTAAAGAGCCTGTTTGAAGATTTAAGGTTCACCAATGTCCAGACTTATATCCAAAGCGGAAATGTGATTTTTGATTCCAAAAATTCTGACACCAAGTCAATCAAAACTAAACTCGTAAAAAAGATAAAAGCAGAATATGGGTTTGATGTTGAAGTGATTATCAAAACAAATACAGATCTTAAAAATGTTCTCGATAATAACCCGTTCATCAAGAAGAAAAAAGATACCGAAAGATTATATGTTACTTTTCTTTCCGAAAAACCTTCGCCGGCAAATGCTGTAAAACTGAATGAAATTAATTATTCACCAGAAGAATTCATTCTTGATGACAATAATATTTACTTATATTTTCCATCCGGTTACGGAAAGGCAAAGTTGAACAATAATTTTTTTGAAAATAAGTTGAAAGTGTCTGCGTCAACCAGAAATCTGAATACTATAAGCAAGCTTTATGAATTATCGAAGAAGGGATGAACGTGAGTAAACTAATTATTGTGCTGACTATCTCAATAATTTTATTTTCCTGCGGAGAAAAAAAAGAGGTGAAACAAGAAAGTGATCTTGAAATAATAATGAATGATATAGCAAAGGGATATGTAAAACTTGTTCTAAGAACAGGACAGTACGATCCGGATTTTGTTGATGCATATTATGGTCCTCAAGAATGGAAACCTTCTGGAACTAATCTGCCTCCCGATTCATCAGCATTCATAGAACTACTCTCCATCTCCGATTCACTGCTCAATGAGCTTGAAGATCTGAGCAGCTACAAAGCAACTGAACTTGAAACTCTCCGTTTCCGTAACCTTTATAAACAGCTGCTTGCTGTTAAAACTAAAATATTCATGTTAAACGGTAGTCAGCTTCCATTCGATCAGGAATCTAAAGGACTTTATGATGCTGTTTCACCAGTTTATACAGAAGATTATTTTCAGCAGGCGATAGATGAATTAAATCAAATCGTTCCTGGTAAAGGAAGCATTGAGAAAAGAATAAATGAATTCAAAAGAAAATTTGAAATTCCAAAAGGTAAAATTGAAATTGTTTTTAAAGCTGCTTTGCAGGAATGCCGGGAAAGAACATCTGATTATATAACTCTGCCTCCGGGAGAAAATTTCAGTGTTGAAATAGCTAACAATCAACCATGGGGTGCTTACAACTGGTATAAAGGAAATCTTAGAAGTGTTATCCAGATAAATACAGATCTTCCAAAACATATCGGTGATATGGTAAGCACTGCTGCTCACGAAGGCTATCCCGGACATCATTTGTATAACCTTTTACTAGAATGGAATTTTTTTATGAAGAGAGAATGGAAAGAATTTAGTGTTTACCCTTTATTCTCACCACAGTCTCTTATTGCCGAAGGAACTGCAAACTACGCAGAGGAAATACTTTTTTCTCCCGGTGAACGATTACAATTTGAAAAAGAAATTTTGTATCCTTTAGCAGGAATAGATACAACAGATGCAGCACTTTACTATAATATAAATCAGCTCCAGAAAAAACTAGGACAAGCAGCAACAACTGCAGCAAAAAATTATCTGGACGGAGTATTTAACCGCGAGCAGACTGTAAAATGGCTGCAGAAATACCAGCTTAGAACAAAAGAAAGTGCAGAGAAGTATGTTTCCTTTATCGAAAAGTACAGAAGCTATGTAATTAATTATTCTCTGGGAGAAGATATGATCAGGGAATTTATAGAGAAGAAAGGCGGTTCTTCAAATAATCTTGCACGAAGCTGGGAGTTGTTTGAACTGCTGATTTCAACACCTCAGACTCCTTCGGGTTTAAAAATTAATTGAAATCTTCGATCAGCTTCTTAGTAAACGCTGAGAAAGTTTGAGCTGATGGCGATATTTCACTAAATATTTGTTTTATGATTTCCTTATCCAACTTGTTAAAATCTTCTTCTCTAGGTGTAATGATCAATCCTCCCAAATCAACTGCGGCAGGACTTACAACTATTTTATCTGTTCCCGTTTTGTAATAATTTTTAGGTCTGTGCCTGCTTCTTAAAAAAATAATCAGATTCCATCCGGATTCCTCATCGTGACTGCAAAGTATATTTATCATCGGTTCGGAGATTGCTGATGATAATTCTCTATATGAATTAATTATTTTTATAAAGTTCAATTTCAATTCTGCATCATTGGTTGACTCAATTAAAATAATTTTTCTTAAACCATCATCAATTAATGAAACTATACTAACATCATCCTCTTTAACAATTTTTCCGTAATCATTTTTTATCTGTAAAATATCATCTTCAACCGGCATTGCTTTACTAATTCCTGCTTGAAAATGTAAATGGTCAGGGGCTGATGCACCGCATTCCGGACCATTATAAATTAAAGTGCACTTGTTTGAAAATAATTTACTTAACTCCAAAAATGTTTTGAAGCTTTCTTCAATCCTCTGCGGTTGATGTGTCAGCGAGCTGATGGTAAAATGCCTTTTGAAAATCGGATAAGGGTTGCAGAGCAAAATAAAATTACTTGGAAGAGATATTCCTTTTTGTTCATCGGGAAGATTTTCAATACAAAGAAAACATTTACGGCTGCTTATTGAATTTTCATCAACTTCTGCTGATGTAGATTTTATTCTTCCGGGATTGAATTGAACATTGATTTTAAAACCGTCAAACAAAAAAGTTTTGGTTTCAATCTTCTTCAGTGCTTCAAAATTATTTTTCATCAGTTCCCAGCTATTAATCTGAGAATTGTGAAGAAATTCTGCTGAGGTCGAATAATCTTTCTTTATGATTAGCTTTTCAAGCTGCACATTCTTTAAAATCTTATCTGCAACTGACATTATTATTTTCTATGTCTATTTAATTCCTGTCGTGCAATTATTTCATCTGTCCGAAGTCCGTCTTTGTAGAAGTTGTTCCTGTTTTGCCGTTCAATGGAGAGTGAAGCATCTGTATTGCCTTCCCATCTTCTGCAAAGATAAATTGGTTCATAGATTCTGCCTACTTTGTACTTACCGGAAATTGCCAGACCTATTGCATAGTCTTCCCCGTAGCTGACATTCGGGAATTTTATTTCTCTTACTTTCGGTGTATAAAAAGCACGCGGTGCACCGAATCCATTTATCCTCAATGCATTGTTATGTCCGTTCTCATCTGTCCATTCGCGATGATCAATAATTCCGGGAGGAATTTCCTTTAAATCAAAATTTGTTAGCTTGTAACTTCCTGTAACCATTGAGCAATTTTCTTCATAAAACTTATCAATTATTTTCTGAAGAGCATTTTCATCTGAATATAAATCGTCACTGTCTAATTGAATTGCAAATTTTCCGCAAACGGAATGAAAGATCGCTTCATTCCAGCAGCCGCCGATTTCCAAATCTTTTACCGATGGAATTACATGAACTACTTTTTTATCAGTGTTCAATATTTTTTTTATTAAATCCGAAGTTCCATCATCGGAGTGGTTATCAACGACAATAATGTTAAACTTAAAGCCGGCCTTCTGTTGCAATGCTGAAGTAATTGCATCAGCAACTGTGTTTGCTCTGTTTTTAACAGGAATTATTATGCTTGCTTCAAATGAAAAACTTTTATCAAAAATTATTTTTTCTTTTGACGAAGAGCCGATAAAAGCTCCAACCTTTTTAAGATAATCTGTTGCTGTCTTTTCCATTTCGATCTGGACTTCGCGGTTCTTCGGATCTACATAATCAAATATTTTGTTTTTGGGGAGCTGTTCAGTTCCCGATACAACGGTGTAAAGTGGTTCCGGAATCCTGGTTATTAAGTGCTTAATCGAGATAGTCAATCTTAAATCATAAACAGCGGAATAAAATAATTTATTTTTAACTGAGATCAATTCATTTAAATATTCTTTTGAAGCACTTGTTCGAATGAATACACAAGGTCCGAAATCAAAATCATCTCTAATGCTGCCATCCTGGTAATTAATTAACGGATGAAAAATAATTTTATCATTTAGCCTTATATTATAATCTGAATAAACCCATCCAACATTTGCTTTGCTAATTCCATTGATAAGTACTGAAATAGTTTTTTCTGATATCTCAATTTGATTTCGTCCATCTATCATTAAAAAAAAGTCTGAGCTGATTTTATTAACTATGCTCGCAATTGCTTCACCGCCGAATGGATAATTTGTTTTAATGACAATTTCCGATTCAGAATTTTCTGCTTTTGAAGCCACAATTATGATTTTTTTAATTCCTGTTTTCCTGAGATTGGCAATTAACTTATCAGTCATATCTTCATAATATGAAAATATTACAGCGGTAATTTTTGAAGTAAAGTCCATCAGGTTAAGAAACTTTATGGATTTCTTGTTGGTAAGTTTTCAAAACTTTTTCGGTTACTTTTTTAAGATCAAAATTTTCAAGCACTCTTTTTCTCGCATTCTCTCCAAACTTACAACGTAATTCTTTTGAATCAATAAGAAGTTTCAATTTAGCTTTTAAATCTTTGTATTCTCTATTTTTAAAAAGGTATGATGTTTCATCATTCACTGCAATATCTAAAACTCCATCAGAGTCAGAACATACTGATGGTTTCTTAATTGCCATTGCTTCAACAAGTGCTATTCCAAACGCTTCGGAGTGCGAAGGGAATGCAAAAATATCCATTGCTGAAATCACTTCCGGTGTATCTCCACGGAAACCGGTGAATATCAGATTACTTAATCCATAATCTTTTGCAAGCTGTTTTATTTTATCAGCATATTCATTTTCACCACGGCTCGGCTCACCAACAACCAGGTAACGAAGGTTTTCAAATTCATTATTTAATTCTTTCGCAGCTAACAGAAATTCTTCGTGTCCTTTGCCCGGAGTAAATCTTGCCAGCATACCAATTACAATATTTTCCCCGCTTATTTTAAATTCTGTTCGAACTTTATTTTTATCCAATATATCAGGATTGAATTTTTCTGTGTCAACACCATTTGGTAAAATGATAATATCATTGGCATCAGCAGTTGTTGTTTCAATAAGGTTTTTTTTGATGATGTTGCTGATAGCAAAGAATTTGTTCACACGTTTATATAAGAGGTTATGAAAAAAATCTTTCTTTATAATAAATGAACCAACCTGCTTTGTAAGGAACAAAGGTATTTTGCTGTTGGCTAACATCAATGCCGGAACAAGAAGCCACAAATCTTTAGATGCCTGTGTGTGCACGAGAGAATATTCATTATTCCTCATAAGCAGTGAAAGTCTTATTGTTGTGAATGGATGAAGATAGCTTCCTGCTCTAATAGGATGAATTAAAATTCCCATGTTGTTTGCTTCAATATGAATTCTTGACTCAGCAGAACAAATAAGTTCAACCTTAATATCTCTGTTCAGCAATTGCCTGATAGAAGTGAGCGTGTACATCTCCATTCCACCCCAGCTTTTTGACAAACAGGAATATAATATCTTCATAAAACTCTTTAATAAATTTTCTTCAATTCAGAATTTGAAAAATAATGCAATAGTATTTCATCAAAGTTAAAACCTTTTTCAGCCATAACTGCAGCACCAATCTGGCACAGACCAACTCCGTGTCCCCAGCCTGCACCATAAAGAATAAATTTTTCAGGAATCTGCTTCCCGATTTTTTTTACAATAAATGCCGAACTATATAAATGAGATGATGATAATATTCTTCTTATCTCAAGTTCTTTTCCCACAATTAATGTTTTTTGAGTACCGATAATTTTCAGCTTAACAAGTCTTGCCGAACTGCCTCTTTCAACCGGCACAAGATCGAGAATTTCGCCAAAATCAATATTACTTTTTTCCTTTATAAGCGCTGATATTTCAACCTGTGAATACTCAACAGTCCATCGGAAAAAATCTTTTGTTTCTTTATCATAGTCAACAAGTATGTGCGAAAGAATTTTATCATCCGATGTATTACAATATGCAGTTGGAACACCCGTTATCCATTGCTTCGAGTTTTCTTCATCGGAAAAATCAAGATTATAATTTTCTGGTGCATATTTATAATCAACTACCGAAGCTAAGTAAGGATGTTTTACAGTTTCCCAAACATTTTCGAATGATTCAGTAACTCCACCGCAGCACTTTGAATATCTTGCGTCACAAATATTTCCTGAGCTCAATAAAACAATTCCGTTAGTCTGTTCTACAGCTGTGTATGCTGAATCAGAAATTATTTTGGTAACACCCTGGAATCTTTGACAATGATCATCAGCACACACATCATACAATTTGTGATCTTCCCTGTCATACCATTTAATCAGTTCATCTTTAAGTTCTACTGTTGTCTTAAGTGTTTCATTGTTATCCTTTAATCCTTTTGACCTGAATATCTGTGTCAGTATCCAGCTTCTGGCAATAACAGCCTGTGCTTTTAAAAGTTCGATAGAACTTTTCGCATTCATTTCCGAGGAGATAACACTGGTTAAATATCTTTCAAGTGGAATGCGATTTATGGCAATAATTTGTTTGCCGTCCTTTACAAGGCTTAATGAATAAATGAATCTCTGTTTTTCTTTTCTTTCCCAATGGAATTTTTTCCCGATAACAACATCTCTTATTAAAAAAGATTCTGAAACAGGATCTGAAGGAATAAATTCGATCTCGTTCAAAGATTCAATCCGGCGGTGAGCGCTTTTACAAACTATCGAATCGTCTTTTAACTCTGCTGTAAAAACTCCGCTGAAATTTTCTTTGGAACCGGCAACGCTGAAATCACCATAAAGTTCAAATTTTATTTTACTATCTGTAAGGATTCCAACACTTATTAATGGCTCTTCTCTCGGTATCATAAAAAGAATTAATCCAGGTAACTGAAAATCAAATTTTTAAATATTTAATGCAAAATATAATGAATAGTTTAATCTGATTTAGAGAACTTTAGTTTATGAAAGCGTTTATAATTATTTTGGATATACTTAATCATATTTATCAATAAGGCTGCATGAAGAGTATTGCAAAAGAAAATGTTTCCCTCATCGGTTTCCCAATGGATCTGGGAGCTGACCGAAGAGGAGTGGATATGGGTCCGTCTGCACTCAGGATTTCCGGACTGCAAGCAAGACTTGAAACTTTAGGATACAAAGTTGAAGATACCGGTGATATAAAAATTGAAATTATGGAAAAACAAAAAATTAAAAATCCGAAGTTGAAATATCTTGATGAAATTATTAAAACATCCAGACAGCTGGCTGATAAAGTTGAGAAGATTCTGGAAAGCGGTGGATTCCCTCTGTGTCTTGGAGGCGATCATTCAATGGCACTCGGAACTATTTCTGGGATTGCTTCCTTCTGTCGGAAAAAAAAACTACGACTTGGTGTTATCTGGATTGATGCCCACAGCGATATGAACACAGATGATACAAGTCCGTCTGGAAATATTCATGGAATGCCGCTTGCTTCTTTGATGGGTTTGGGAAATAATGAGCTTGTAAATTTTCTTGGATTCTCTCCAAAACTTTTACCCGAAAACAGTGCGTTAATTGGAATAAGAAGTGTTGATGAAGCTGAAAAATTAAATATAAAAAAAATGAATGTTCCGGTTTACACAATGAATGATATTGACAAGCTCGGGATTCACAGAATAATAGCTAAAGTTTTGAAACAATTCCGTGAAAGAGTTGATCACATTCACATCAGCTTCGATCTAGATAGCGTTGATCCTTCAGTGGCTCCGGGAGTAGGAACACCAGTTCCCGGTGGATTAAGTTTCAGAGAAGCTCATCTACTTATGGAGACTATTGCCGAATGTGGCTGCATGTCATCCCTGGAAGTTGCAGAAATAAACCCGATACTTGATAATAAAAATCAAAGCGCAGTTTTTACAGCCGAGCTTATTGCCTCATCAATGGGCCAGAGAATTCTTTGATAAAACTAAATCAAATAGCCGGGATTCTTGCCGGTTTTATTGCTCTATCTCTCCTGCTTTCTCTTGTTGGAATAATCTCATTTAACTTTTCAGAAATTCTATCTTACTCTCTTATAGTTTTGGGAATATATTTTGTTTACAGTGAAGCCGGAGGAGGAAACATCATTCTAGTATTTGTCGGAGCCGTGACATTTCTTGCAGGTACATATTTCCGTGTTGTTGATTATTTTAATTTGAAAACCAATGCTGGGCTGATACTACCAATCATTCTGATGTTTTCCGGAGCCGGGTTGTTTATTGTTTATCTCGCTGCTAACGTTAAAAAAAATTTTCTGATTCTCTCGATTCTACTTTTTGCTATGGGCTTAACTTTAATGCTGGCTCAAAGTCATTTCAAAATATATTCATTTTTACAATCAGTTCTGGCAGTTCTTAATTTCTTGTGGCCAGTAATAATTATAGTTGTCCTCATCGTCCTTCTTGTAAGAAACAAATGAATTAATAATTTAAGATTGTGATGGGTTGATGAGAAAAATTTCGAGGAAGGAAGAATCAGCCCTTAAAAAATAAAATCAATATTAAAATAAGACTGATAACAAAAAAAGCTATGGCGATAATAAAGTTTTGTGAGGCCTTTTTCTTTATGGAATTCAACTGACTTTCGAGGTTTGATTTAAAATATTCTCTCACTGCCTTTTCAACCAATTCTCTGTCTCCAATAGGTCTGCCTCGTTGATCAGTTTTTACAGGAATTTCTTCTACAGTGCGTTTCAGATCTGTTCTTTCAACAACACTGATTGGAGATAATTCCGATTCATTCTGTAATACCTCTATTTCTTCAAGCTGAACTTCTTCAATTCCTGTTTGCTCTTCATTCTGTAAAACTGGTTGCAGCAATGCTTTTTTTGCGTCAACCTTCGCTTTTATTTCATCCCGTATGTTATAAAGCTTCATTGCTACTTTGTCCTTCACCTCACCGGCTGGGAATTCTAAAGTAAGTGCTGAGGGCAGTAAAGCAACAAGGTTCTGGTAATCACCCAGATCCTTCCAGGGAAATTCCAAATCTGTTTCTTTTGCTAAACGAAGAGTTTCAGAATCTTTTTCATTTATACAGCCTAATACTTCCAGCTTTATCAAATCAATTATTTTTTTCTTTTCCATGGTCGCTTTTTATGCTTTCGAAATTTTTTTCATCAGGTTTGATATAGCTACCTGAAGCTTGGACTTTACTGTGCTCAATGGTATTTTCAATTTTTGTGATATTCCCGTCTCATCCATTCCTTCATAATACGATAACTCCAATACATATCTCTGAGCTTCCGTCAGACTTCTTATTCCTGTCTCTATCTTCTCTTTCATTCCTATTACTGTTTCCAACTCCAGTGCCTCTATCTCCGGGGATAACTTCGGTACTATTCTCTCCCTCTCATATTCATCTGTGTATTCTCTCTCCTCTTTTCCTTCCTGCCTGTTCTTTACATCCATCGCCTTATTCCTGGCTAACGTCACTATCCACGTGTATGCATTGTTTACCTTAAAATCATACTGCTCTATCTGTCTCCATATTATTACATACACTTCTGATAGAACTACTTCGGTTAATTCCCTGACATTTAATATCTTCTTTATTAGTGTGTAGAGGATTGGTGTGTAAAGGTCATAGAGTTGTTCCAATGCTTTCGAATCGTAGCCGGCTATCTTCAACATTATTTCTGAATCGGGAAG
>JANWIS010000008.1 GCA_025449775.1 Ignavibacteriaceae bacterium | reverse complement strand
ATATCGCAGTGAAAATCAGTTCCGAAAGTCTGTTTCATTTTTTCACCGAGATAACCTTTCGCATAAGCATCATCAATTGCTTTCTGCAAAAGTTTTATCCACTTATGATATTCACCTCTTATATAAACGTATGCAACTTTTGCTCCGATTGCATAACAAGTAATTATCGTTCCCTCGATCATTTGATGAGGATTGAGTTCAAAAATCTGCCGGTCTTTAAATGAACCCGGTTCGCTTTCATCCCCGTTAATGCAAAGATACTTCGGCTTATTAGAAGTCTTTGGCATGAAGCTCCACTTCAATCCTGTTAAAAAAGCTGCACCGCCTCTTCCTCTTAATCCTGATTTTTTTACCTGGTCAATAACACTGTCGGAAGTTTGTGCAAAAGCTTTCTTTGCGGCATTGTAACCGTTGTTAGAAACATATACATCTAACAAGTGAAGATCTTTTATATCGGGGAAAAGAATTTTTTCCATCAGTTTGAACTTTTCAATGATTCAAGAATTTTTTCAACTTTATCTTTGGATAGATTTTCGTAATAATCTTCATTAACAGCAATCATCGGTGCAGTTCCACAACTTCCCATACATTCAACCTCTTCTAAAGAAAATTTTTGATCAGCAGTAACACCCAAATGCCCGATTCCAAATTTATCTTTCAACTGGTTCCAGATCCCGTAACCACCGACAAGCATGCACGAAACATTTGTACAAACCTGTATGTGATATTTTCCCATAGGTTTCTGATGATACATCGTATAGAATGTTACAACACCAAGAACTTCTTCAGGAGTGATTCCTAAAACTTCCGCAACTTCTTTGATCACTTCATTCGAAATAAATCCGTTCTGTTCCTGTGCAATGTAAAGAACAGCCATCACAGCCGGTTTGCGGACAGGATATTTTTTTGTTTCCTGTTCGATTCGATCAAGATTTTCTTGTGTGAATTTGAAGCTCATTTTATTTATCCGCTTCTCCCATAATAGGATCAATGCTTCCAATAATTGCAACAACATCGGATATCATATGTCCGACAACTAATTTTGGTAAAGCCTGAAGGTTGTTAAACGAAGGCGAACGGATTTTACACTTCCAGGGTTTTCCTTCCCCTTTGCTGACAAGATAAAATCCCAACTCTCCTTTCGAACCTTCAATGGCATTATAAATTTCTCCAACAGGTGGATTGATTCCAAAATTTACAATCATAAAATCGTGAATAAGCTCTTCCATCTTCGTGTAAACTTCATCTTTCTGTGGAATAACTTTTTTAGGCATATTTGCCTGAACTTCGCCTTGAGGCATTTTTTCCAAAACTTGTTTTACAATCTTTGCACTTTCTCTGCATTCATCGAGTCTGAGAAAATATCTTGCTAAACAATCACCTTCAGTGTAAGTCGGAATTCGAAAATCAATTTCATTATAATAGAGATAAGGTGAATTTCTTCTTAAATCAAATTCTACTCCGCAAGCACGAAGGTTCGGTCCGGTAAATGCAAGATTGATTGCATCTTCTTTTGAAATAACTCCAACTCCTTCAACGCGCTCAATAAAAATTCTGTTTGAATTAATGAGCTGTTCAATTTCTGCTAAGTTCGGTTCGAACTGTTCAATAAACCACTTTGCTTTTGAAAGAGCTTCAGGCTGTGCATCATTTGCAACTCCACCAATTCTTGTATAACTGTTTGTAAATCTTGCACCACAAAGAATATCCCAGATATCAAGAACTTTTTCACGTTCACGAAGAGTCCATAAAAAAATTGTTAAAGCACCAACATCCATCGCCAAAGCACCTATTGCTAATAAATGAGATGAAATACGTGCAAGTTCTGCAATCATCATTCTAATGTATTGTGCTCTTTTCGGTGCTTCTATTCCTGCAAGTTTTTCTACTGCAAGAACCCAGGCAACATTGTTTGCCATCGGCGAAATGTAATCAAGTCTATCTGTGTGAGGAATGTATTCGTAGTAGCTCATATTCTCAGCCATTTTTTCATAACCGCGATGCAAGTAACCAAGTTCAGGAACACAGGCAATAATTTTTTCACCATCTAATCTCAATAACAAACGAAGTACTCCGTGAGTTGCAGGATGCTGAGGTCCCATATTTAAAATCATTTCATTCTCGAGTGCGTCTTCGAGAGTGAAATCATTTCTTGAATCAAGCAGAGCTTGTAAAATTTTCGGATGTATTTCGTTTTCTAACTGGTCCATAAAAATTTATTTCTTGGGTAATGGCATAGAATCAGGGATCCCCATTAAAGGAAAATCTTTTCTTAAAGGATGATATTCAAATTCTTCGGGCATGTACATTCTTCTTAAATCAGGATGGTTTTTAAAATTAATCCCATACATATCAAATGTTTCGCGTTCCTGCCAGTTAGCTGACTGCCAAACAGATACAACTGAATTTATCGAACAATCTGATTCATCAACATCGCATTTTAATCTTAATCGAAAATTATTTTTAAGAGAGAAAATATTATACACAACTGTAAATCTGTTTTTTCTTACAGCCCAATCAATAGCGGTAATGTCCGGGCAAAGTTTGAATTCGAGTTCGGAGTCTGATTGTAAAAACCGGCAGACATCAACTATAAATTTTTTATCAAACTTTATAGTTAATTCTCCTTTGTAATCTGAAGCTTCAAAATCTACGGAAGGAAATTTTTCTTTTAGTTTCCGGGGAATAAATTCAATGTGGTTCATAATATTAATTATTCCGGATTACATTCAATTCAGGAAGACTGATTGATTGATCACCAGCAGGAATGTTATGAAATTGCGAAGCTTTTGTCTTACCTATTTTATCCTGGATCTTCATTAATGCATAAAGAAGATTTTCAGGACGAGGAGGACATCCGGCAAGATAAATATCGACAGGTAAAAACTGATCTATTCCTTGCACAACAGAATATGAACGGTACATTCCACCTGAAGATGTACAAGCACCCATCGCAATCACCCATTTTGGCTCAGGCATCTGATCATAAATTTTTCTAACAACAGGAGCCATCTTATAAGTTACTGTTCCGGCAACAATCATAAGATCGCATTGACGTGGTGTAAATCTCATTACTTCAGAACCGAATCTTGCAATATCGTACTTCGGATCACCGGCTGCCATCATCTCAATTGCACAACAGGAAATTCCCATCGGCATTGGCCAAACAGAACTTTTTCTTGCCCATGCAATTATTGCATTCAATTGTGTAGTTAAAAACCCGCTATCTTTTATATAAGCTTCTAATCCCATTTAAATCCGCCTTTCTTATACGCATATAAATAACCCAGCTCAAGCACAAATAAAAATATAAACATCGAGATGAACACAGAAATTCCAAATTGCCCGAACAATTTTTTAAACTGAACTGCCCAGGGATAAATAAAAATCACTTCAAGATCAAAGATGATAAAGAACATTGCAACAAGATAATATTTAACTGATATTCTTTCCCTTACAGTTCCTACCGGTTTCATCCCGCTTTCATACGTGGAAGTCTTCTCGCGGTTCGGGCGCTGTGGTCCGATAAGCGATGAAGCCATTACGACAGTAACACCAAAAATCAATGCTACTGCCAACGCTATTAATAAGGGAATATATTCTACAAGCATTTGATAAATTTGAAAAAATTGTAGCTAAAATTATCCAAAATAACAGGGATTGTCAATTTAAAGTTTGGTCCACTTTGGATTTGTTGAAAAAGAATTGAAATACAGAATTTAAAACTCTGTTATTTTAATTTAACAGCTATTTGCAGATAATTATTGATCGCACCTAAAAATTCATAATTCAATTTATATGAAGAAACTATCTCTGTAAATGCTTTAAATTCATGAGTCGGAACACCAAATTCATCAAAAATTATTATATCATCTTTCTTCAAATATGGAAGAAGTCTCGTCAACACAAATAAAGTTGAAGAGTAAAGATCAGCATCCATATGAATTACTTTTCTTTGAGTTGATTTATAACTTTCTAAAAACCCGGGAAGAGAATCTTGAAATAAACCTTTTATGAAATTAATTCTGCTGTCATCAATTTTTGGAGTTTGACCTTCAGTGTCATAATGATGTTTTTTCATCACGCCAAAATCTTCCGGTAAACCGGTGAATACATCAAAGCCATAAAATTTTGTTCCAGGGTTTTTATTTTTCCCTGTCCACCATTTAATTGCTGTTCCTTGTGCAACACCAAATTCAAGGTAATCGATAGCCTGATTTTTTATTTCTTCATCAATAACAAACTCGTGCAATTTAAATCGTTCTTCATACTTTACTTTTTTATTATAAAAATCATTGAACTTTCCTCTAGGCGTTTTGGAAATCCAGTGAGATAATCTTGACAGGTAAACAAGGTTTAGTAGAAAACCATCGAATGGTTTGATGAGAAAGTGAAGTTTAAATCTTGAGAATAAAGCTTTTACTTTTCTGATAAAAAATAGTTTGAGATGCATTTAAATTTTATTGTGATGCTGTTATAAGTTAGGAAGTTAATCCCGAATAATTTTATAAAGAACTGCCGGTGGATTTTCAAAATAAACTACCGGTTCCAATCCTTTGTGATTCACTTTTGGATTAAGAAGAAACTGCAGCTCGCTTCTCATCGAAGCTTCAATCGTGCTGAAGTAAAGGTAATCAACATCTTTCTCTTTCAGCTTTGCAATAAATTCTTCATAAGAATCAGTCATCGGCATAAGATAAAAATCCATATTTAAGTAATATGCAACGTGTGCTTTTCTTGCAGCAATTTTCTTTCCCTTCTGTTCATCTGGTACATTTACATCATACCATTCCTTCAATGCCAGAAGTTCCTGAGGTCCTGAATTAATATTTAAGCTGTTGAACGAATATGATTTCGAAAATGTGAAAATAAGAAGTACGCCGATAATCAGGTAACTAAGTTTTACTGGTATGAATTTTTTCAAATAAAATTTTTCTGAAAAGAAAAGCTGAACAGCAATAACAACATAAAACGCGATTAGAAACAATGAGAATCTTTCGCTGTAAAAGACAAGCAGAAGTAAAACAAAAAAAGATAAATTGATGATGTAGTAACTCGTTTCAGAAGATTTCCAAGACTTAACCGGATTAGAAATTATCAGGAAAATAATTCCGAGTGAAACGAATATACCAATCTGCCAGCCAAGCAGTTTATCCATATCATCTATAAAGTGATCGCCTAAATTATTTATCATTGTTGTCAAGAATAAACCGGTATCTCTAAATATAACTTCACCTGCTGAAGTAATCTTGGAACTTTCCTTAAACCAAAATTCATCCCAACTTATTTTTCCCTTGCCGTAAATTTCATAAGCAATGTTTTTATAGTTTTCGTTGTAGAAGAAAGAACCCTTTTCACTCAGACAATAAAATCCCCACGGAGAAAATGTAATGAAGAAAACTCCGGTGAAAAGTATTACGGACTTAATTCTTTTGCTCCAATCAATTTTCCAGAAATTTACAAACAGGATTACAAACACAAAGCTTATTAAAAAAATTCCATTGTATCTTGTCAGGTATGAAATTCCACCAAAAAAAGCTGCTAGAATCAGGTTTCTATAATTCAATTCCTTATTCTTAAAGAAGAAAAACAAGGTGACAGCAACCAGTGCGTTGAAAAACATATCCGTTCCTGCACTGTATGAATATTGAATGAACACAGGATTTATTGCAAGAAAAAGGACAGTCACAAATGAGATGATCGGGGAGAAAATATTTTTTATTAATTCAAAAGTAACATAAAGAACTATTGAAGCCGAAAGAACACCAATCAAAATTCCCGCATTGAAGAAATCACCCATTACAAAACCAAATATTCCAAGAACCATCGGATACAAAGGTCCTCTGAAAGCATCCATCGGGATGATTCCCGAAAGAAATTTTTTTGCATTGGGTACGTAACCCCAGAAAAAATCTGTTTCAATTCCATAGTCACCGACTTTATGGAATACAAAGCTCAAAACCAGAACAACAATAAAATAAAATCCGGCAAATACTAAACCGGTATATTTGTTCGAAATTAGTTTTTCAAAATTAATTTGTGGTATTGAAGTTTTTGTTTTGTGTGCCGTTTGTTGCTGGTTTTTCTTTGGATGCCGGGGTTTTGCCATGGATAAATATCAAAAAGAATATTATCAATAAGAAAATTTTTGTTGAACAATATACATAAATTTGTTTATTCCTTGAATTTGAAATGATGTTGTTGGATATTGAATACTATAACTTGAAAAAGTTAATTTATTAATCAATCAATTACTCTTTGATACAAAATCTAATTTTCCCGGTTAAAATTGAAACTGAATAAAAATTTCAACCAGTTATTCTTTATCCTCATCATATCAATAATATTTATCATTGATCTCAATTCACAGACTAATCCTGATTCAACTGATTTTTCAATTCCGGTTTTCTTACCGAATCGTTTATTTTCTAATTTCGATAAACAATTGAATACATATTATTTAAATACTGGAATTGATTTATACGGAAGTGTTTCCGGATTTGAGTATAAAATAAATCAGAACTTCCGTTCTTCGCTTGTTAAATCAGCGCAGAATAGTATTCGTGATGAGCAGTACTTATATGCTTTGGGAAAATATAAAATTAATAATAACTGGAAACAGGGAGTATTAATTAAAAGTAATATTGTTTCCGATGACAGGCAGCTTGCAATTAACCAAGCCGTAATTAATCAAGCAATGCTGATAAGCGAATTCCAGTTGATGAAAGGATTAATTTTAATTCCTTATGGAGGTTATTCATACAACACTCAGGTTGATGAAAATGACACAGGTCCGGTTTATGGTTTAGCCGGCAGAACCGGTGATCTTGGATTTGCTGACTTCGGATTGAATTCAACATTGAGATTGGAGAACGAAGATATTTCACCAAGAAAAAACACAATCAGGTATCTTGATATTCTTGTCACTAATCCTTTCAACCACGAAGTTACTAACTTCCTTAACACAAGATTTGATCAATACAGGAAAGATTTTTATTTATTTGCTGATTCAATAACATCAGCTCAGTTCGATATCACGAACAATATCGAAAGCAGGACTGAAACAAATTTCTTTCTGCAGGATCTTCTCCGTCACAATAATCTATTCGGCCTGCTCGAGTTTGAAATTTCCGGCAGAATAAATTTAAGAACAATTGACAGGGACACTCGTTATAAATCTGCAGACGTTCAGTCAACTTCAATTTTTGATACACAGGTAGATGAGCT
>JANWIS010000007.1 GCA_025449775.1 Ignavibacteriaceae bacterium | reverse complement strand
GATGAGCTGAAGAAAGAATTCAGGAAAGACAGAGCAAAAGTATCGATTCTTCCTATGTCGGATTTCGGACTGATCCAAATTACACGGCAGAGAATAAGACAGAATATTGTTCAGGCAATAAAAGAAGTTTGTCCTGAATGTCATGGAACCGGCTTATTAACAAAAAGTTCTCATCTGGTTTATGATCTTGAAAGCTGGTTAAAAAAATTCCGAAGCAATTCCGGTGAAAGAAGTATCATTCTGAAATGTCATCCTTCGACCGCCTCAAAATTTAAAGAAGGAAAAATTAAATCTCTAACAAAACTGCAGTTTAAATATTTTACTAGAATCACACTTAAAGAAGACACGAGTATTACACCCGGCACTTTAGAATTTTATTCAGCAAAAACAGGACGTGAAATAACCAGAGAATTTGATTAGTTTTAAATCGATTAATAACCTGAAATAGGAGTTAAAAAATGAAATTTTTTATAGATACTGCAAACATTAATGAAATAAAAGAAGCAGCGGCCCTTGGAATACTGGATGGTGTGACTACAAATCCTTCGCTTGTTTCAAAGGAAGGAAAAGATTTCAGAAAACTTCTTGATGAGATTTTAAAAATTGTTAACGGACCTGTAAGTGCGGAAGTAATATCCACAGATTATGAAAGTATTCTGAACGAAGGAAGGGAACTTGCTGCAATCCATAAAAATATTGTGGTAAAAATCCCATTAATAAAAGAAGGATTAAAAGCAGTAAAAACTCTTTCCGGTGAAGGAATAAAAATCAATGTTACATTATGCTTTTCACCGACACAGGCAATACTTGCCGCAAAAGCAGGGGCCACTTATATAAGTCCGTTTGTAGGAAGATTGGATGATATTAGTACAAGCGGAATGGATTTGATCTCACAAATAGTTCAGATATTCAGGAATTATGATTACAAAACACAGGTGCTTGTTGCCAGTGTAAGACATCCTCTGCATGTTGTCGAAGCCGCATTAATGGGAGCTGACATCTGCACAATGCCATTTGAAGTTATTAATAAAATGTTCAATCATCCGTTAACGGATATCGGTCTTGAAAAATTTATTAATGACTGGAATAAACTGAAAAAATAATTCCGAAAACTCTTACCTGACTAAAAATTTTATTTTATTGAAATGAAGAAAACTATATTCAACAGCATACATAAAAAACTCGGTGCAAAGATGGTTGAATTTGCCGGTTATGAAATGCCAATTCAGTATTCTTCAATAATTGCGGAACATAAAGCTGTCCGTAATTCAGTTGGTGTATTTGATGTTTCTCACATGGGGGAAGTATTTATAAAGGGAGAAAAAGCTTCCGACTTCGTTCAATACATAACAATCAATGATGCATCAAAACTTGTTCCCGGAAGAGTACAGTATTCTGCTATGTGTTATCCCGATGGCGGAATAGTTGATGACCTTCTTGTTTATAAAATCTCCGAAATAGAATTTATGCTTGTGATCAATGCATCCAATATTGATAAAGATTTTAGCTGGATGAAAGAAAACAACAAGTTCAATGTTGAAATAAAAAACAGAAGCGATGAATTTTCTCTGCTTGCAATACAGGGACCAAATTCAGAAAAAGTTCTGGAAAAATTAATGAAACAAAACCCGGGACTTGAGTATTATCATTTTACAAAAGGAAAGATTGCAAGTGTTGATATGATTATTTCCAGAACCGGGTATACTGGTGAAATAGGTTACGAAATTTATTTTACGGGGGATGAACTGTCTGCTGAAAAAATCTGGGAGGAAATTTTTAAAGCCGGAAAGGAATTTGATATTCAGCCGGTTGGTCTTGCTGCACGAGATTCTTTAAGACTTGAGATGGGGTTTTGTCTTTATGGAAATGATATCGATCAAACAACAAACCCGATCGAGGCAGGACTTGGATGGATAACTAAAACTGAAAAAGCAGAGTTCATAGGCAAAGATTCAATTCTAAAATTTAAACAGAATGGACCCGGAAGAAAGCTTGTAGCAATGATCTCCGATGAAAAAACATTTCCAAGAAAAGGTTATGAAATTCTTGCAAATGGTAATAATGCCGGTGTGATTACAAGCGGTACAGTTAGTCCTGTTATCGAAAAACCGATTGCGCTTGGTTATGTTGATAAGCCTTACAATGCCCCCGGCAGCGAAGTAACATTTAAAATCAGGGATAAAGAATTTCCTGCACGTATCACGAAGCTTCCATTTGTTAAAAAATAATTAAAGCATGAAAATAGAAGTACTCTTTTCTCCTGTACAAGCTGACGACCTTTTTTTTACCGGTAAAACAACAGTTGTTATAGATGTTTTAAGAGCATCGACAACAATAATTAATGCTTTAACAAATGGCGCAAGAGAAGTAGTGCCGGTTGGTAATGTGGAATTTGCAGTTAAAGTTTCCGGCGGAATGTTTGGCGGACAAACATTGCTTGGCGGGGAACGGAACACAAAAAAAATTGAGGGCTTTGCTCTGGGCAATTCTCCTTCTGAATATAAAAAGGAAATTGTTGCCGGTAAGACAATCGTTTTTTATTCAACTAACGGATCGAGAGCAATTGTAAAAGCAAAATATTCAGGAAATCTTTTTATATGTGCATTTAACAATATAAAAGCATTGTCAAAACATCTAGTTAAATTAAATCAGGATATTGTCATTCTTTGTTCGGGGAATAATAATTTATTCAGCCTTGAAGATTCTGTTTGTGCCGGGAGTCTGATCAGCGAGCTTATGAAAACGAATAAAGAAAACGAATTATCGGATTCTTCAATAGGAACATTGGTATTGTTTAAGACTTTCGGGAAAGATATACTTAAGATGCTAACTGAATCAGAACATGGTCAGCTTCTTATTAAAAATGGTTTTAAGGACGACTTAAAAATTTGTGCCGAAATTAACAATACTGATGTCATCCCTAATTTTACGGGGAATGTATTAAAGGTTCTTAGATAAATAATTGTCGACATGGCTGCAAAAAAAAGTAGAGAGAACAGTAAACAAAATAATTCTGAAAAGAAAAATTTCAGTATTAAATCCAACAAAAAGAAAAGTATATTCGGTGTTTTTTTAATACTATTCTCTTTGTTCCTGCTTCTTTGCATTATTTCTTTTGACCGTCGTGATGAAGTTTACCTTGAGTCATCAATGATTATCGGTCACGATACTCACAACTGGCTTGGCACAATCGGCGCACATTTTTCTTTCTTCTTCATAAGATCGACCATCGGTTATTTCTCAGTTATATTCCCATTCATTTTTTTTCTGTGGGGAATTTCTTTCTTCAGAAAAATACCCTTTAAAAATCTGATGCAAAGAACAAACTTTCTTATAGTTTCTGGGCTGACACTTGCATCATTCTTCGGGGTAATGAAGGTTGGCTTTGATCTGTTCCCAGGTATTTACGAGCTCAGAGGTTCTCTTGGTGAATATGTTGGAAACTGGCTGAACGGTTTACTTGGCGGAATCGGAAGTATTCTGCTCTTGCTTTTCGTCTCTTCTTCAATTCTAATCCTCGCATTCGATATCAAAGTTGAAAGCATTATTCAGTTCATCAAAAATATGTTTGCTTCAAAAGCAGCTGAAGACATAAAAATTATCAGGAAAGATGGAGATTTATCCAACCTCGAAAAAATTAAGATGCTTGGAAAGGATAAGAAAAAAATTTTCTCACGTGAAAATAATCTGCCGACTGCTGAAGAGTTAATGAATGAAGAAGCAGCATCACAGACCAACATTCAAATCATCAGGAAAGAACAACAGGAAGTTCTGGAAGATGATGAGATCACTTTAGATGAAAGAAAAAAAGTTGACCTGGAAAAAACAGGTGAATTACCTGCTGAAAAATATTTGAATGAAGAACAAAAAAATCTTCCTGATCCTTGGGAGGAAGATCTTGATTACGAACTGCCCGGACTCGATCTGCTTGAGGTTCCTGTCGCTGATGATATAAAAGTTGCCGAAGAAGAGCTGACGAAAAATGCAGAGCTTCTTAAAGACAAACTCAAATTATTTGATATTGATATTCAAAATATTTCCGTAACGCCCGGACCAGTGGTTACTCTTTATGAAATTGTTCCGGCACCGGGTGTAAAGATCAGTAAAATTGTTGCCTTGGAAAATGATATTGCATTGGCTCTTGCAGCAAGAGGAATCAGAATAATTGCACCGATACCGGGCAAAGGAGCCATAGGTGTTGAGATTCCAAATGCAGAAGCTGCTATTGTTAATGCACGATCAGTGCTTGGTAAAATTCGTGACACTAAAATGCAGCTGCCGATGGCTTTCGGTAAAACTATCAGCGGCGATGTTTTTGTAACTGATCTTTCTTTAATGCCGCATCTTCTTATTGCAGGATCAACAGGTTCCGGAAAAAGTGTTGGTATAAATATGATTATCAGCAGCATGCTCTATTGCAAATATCCTGTTGATGTAAAATTTATACTTGTCGATCCGAAGAAGATAGAATTGTCTTTTTATAACAAGCTGAGAAGACATTATCTTGCTGCTTCACCTGATTTGGATGAAGAGATAATAACAGTACCGCAGAATGCAATTATTGTGTTAAAATCGGTCGAGATCGAAATGGAAAAAAGATACGATAAGCTTGCAAAAGCAGGTGTCCGGAACATTGTCGATTACAATGTTAAAATTGATAATCCTAAAACAAAACCAAACAATACTGAATCAATCAAACATTTTCATTTACCATATCTCGTCGTTATAATAGATGAGCTTGCTGATTTGATGATAACTGCCGGTAAAGATGTTGAAGGACCGATAACACGGTTAGCTCAACTCGCCCGGGCAGTTGGAATTCATCTTGTGCTTGCAACACAAAGACCATCGGTAAATGTTATTACAGGTGTGATAAAGGCGAACTTCAGTTCAAGAATTGCCTACCAAGTTGCAACAAAAATTGACTCACGAACAATTCTTGATGTGAACGGTGCAGAACAATTACTTGGAAGAGGCGATATGCTTTTTCTTCCAACAGGCTCTCCAAAACCAATACGCATACAGAATGCATTCATATCCACTGACGAAGTTGAACGGATAACAAACTATATTTATTCGCAACCATCGTATTCAAAACCATATTATCTTCCTTCCATCTATGATAAGAAAAAAGAATCTGCCGGAGGATTCTATGCTGATCTTGACCCGATGTTCGAAGAAGCCGCAAGAGTAATTGTCCGTCATCAGCAGGGATCGGTTTCACTTCTACAAAGAAAATTAAAGCTTGGTTATTCACGTGCCGCACGAATTGTTGACCAGCTTGAAGATGCGGGAATAGTAGGACCAAATGACGGAAGTAAAGCAAGGCAGGTCTTAATTGAAAACGAAGAACAGCTCGAAACAGTTTTAAGAACTTTATAACGAGGTGGTAAAATGATTATTAGAATAATTTTATTTTCGCTTTTAATGTTTTTAACAGGAATTGTTTCTTTCGCACAGGAAGATGCTCAAGTCGTGCTGAAAAATTTACAAGATAAATTCAAATCCATTGATAACCTTTCTGCAGAAATCACGCAATCAGTTAACGGAAATGTAATGCTGAAAGGTAAAGTATATTTTAAAAAAGAAAACTATCTTAGATTTGAGTTTAAAAATATTCTTATCATATCTGATGGTGAAACTTCCTGGAATTACAATGAAAAGGAGAATAAAGTTATCATAACCGATTTTGCTAATGAAGGAAACAAAATTCTCTCAATGCGACAGATCATATATGAATATCCTGAAGACTGTGAATTGAGTACGCTTGAATTTGAAGGAAAAAAAGTTTTACAATTAATTCCAAAGGAAGACACTTTTGGTTTTAATTCGATTAAACTTTTTCTCGACGGCGAAAACCTTATTACAAAAGCAATAATGGACGATCCTGCAACCGGAAAAATTCAATTTGACATTTCAAAATATCAGATTAACAAAAATTTACCTGACAGCCATTTTACATTTTCACCACCCGAAGGAAGCCAGGTTCTTGATCTCAGATAATTCCAAAAAAATACCGGCACTAAGAGGGATAATAAATTTTTTAATCTCCATCGGGTTAGCTGCAATATTCCTCTACCTTTCTTTTTCTGATGTTAATTTCGGTGAAGTTATGGGTCTTGCTTCAGAAGCATCTATTCTTTGGATGATAATTTTTATTGTTACTTTCATGATCGGACACTATGTAAGAACTCTGAGATGGAAAATAATGCTTCATTCAGTAAAACCTGATGTAAAGATGAAAAACCTGTTTGGAGCTTTAATGATAGGTTATGGAGTTAATTGTGTCACTCCGAAACTCGGCGAAGTTACACGTGCAATGATGATTGGTCAGTACGAACAGCTATCGAAATCTTCTATGTTTGGAACAGTTATAGTTGAAAGAGTTATCGATGTGATTTCACTCGGGATTGCGGTATTAATTTCTGCATTCATATGGAGTTCAAATCTTTACGAAGCTTTTCCCTGGCTTGAGTCTGCATTATATATTTCTGCTGCAATGATGTTGATTGTTTTAATCCTGATCTATCTTCTTGTGAAAATGAAAGAAAGATTTTACGGCATCATTTTAAAAACGATCGGAAAATTTTCTGTGAAGATGGAAGATCGTTCAGCCTATATTATTGAAATGCTTATACAGGGATTTACAAGTCTTAAAGGAACAAAAAATTATTTCTTTACAATTGTGACAAGCATAATTCTGCTGTTGGTCTATGCACTTAATGCATATACAGGTTTTTTCATGCTTGATATGCAGTCTTCAAATGAAATTACATTTTCAATGGGTTGGGTTCTGATGAGCATCAGTGCAATTGGAGTTGTTATCCCGACTCCCGGTGCTACTGGTTCATATCATGCTCTTGCAAAAAGTACACTTGTTCTTCTGTTCGGTTTTGGTGAAACAATAAGTGTTACCTATGCATTTCTTACACATATAATTTCTTACATTTTATTTATAGTTATGGCGTTGATTATGTTCCTGTTGCTCAACAAACAGCATACTGGTTTCGTGAATATCTTTAAAACAAATTCTGAATAAAAATGAAAAAAATATTTCTGATTATTTTATTAATACTTACTTGTGAATTAGCTTTTGCTCAAATTGAGGTGAAAGGAACGATGGGAATTAATTTTTTAAGCTTTCCTTCTGTTCAGGATTATATTAATCAAACTTATGCACCTTCTAATTCACAACTGGGTACTTTTAATTCAGCAGTGATATTCACCGGAGAGTTGGGATATTTTACAGGGAAAGATTTTGAGCTGAGCATTGAAGTTCCTTATCAAATTTATTCTTATACGGAAAATGTTGGTTTAGGTCAATACGAGCTTACTTATAATTCATTGCTGACTTCTATGATGGCTTATTATGTTGTTTTTGGAACCGGTTATAATTTTAAATTCGGAGGCGGTGCCGGACCTCGTTTTATTTTTGTAACCGAATCTAAAAAATGGCAGGGGACTGAAGATTCTTTCGACTCGATTGGATTTGGCGGACTTCTGCGTATTGAAGGAAACACTGCACTTGCTGAAAATGTTTTTGCAAACATCGGAGTAGATTTACGATACGATGTAAACGGAGAGCCTGAAAACAGTAATGGGAATACACTTGTTAATACAGTTAAAAGTGAAAATGTAAACTTCGATACTTTTTCACTCGGTGTAAAACTCGGTATTTCATACCAGATCGGAGTGACTAATTGAATTTGTTTGAAGCAATATTGCTTGGAGTAATCCAGGGTTTATCTGAATTCCTTCCTATTAGCAGTACAGGTCATCTTACTATTGCAGGAAAATTAATGAATCTTGTTTCAGCAGATCATCCGGAAAGCTGGACATCTTTTATAGCTGTTATGCAGCTTGGAACAATGGTTGCAGTCCTTACTTATTTTGCGAAAGATATTTTTTTAATTGTAAGCGATTTCTTTAAAGAAAATCTTTTTGCAAGAAAAAAATTCTCACAGCAAAATCCCAACTCACGGCTTGGGTGGCTTGTAATTATAGGAACAATTCCTGTAGTGATTATTGGTTATGCATTCAAAGATATTATTGAAGGTGATTTAACAAAAAATCTTTACGTAATTTCTTTTAGCCTGATTGGATTAGCAATTATTTTAGCCATAGCAGAAAAAGTTGCAGGCTTTAAAAAAGAATTAAATGATATATCAATCAAAGATTCAATTTTAATCGGGATAGCACAGGCATTTGCATTAATTCCCGGTTCATCCCGTTCAGGAACAACAATAACAGGAGGATTGTTAATGGGATTAAAAAGAGATGTCGCTGCGAGATTCTCATTTCTACTTAGTATTCCGGCAGTTTTAGCCAGCGGATTATTTGAACTTTCGGATTCAATAACTCATTTAGATCCCGGAATGATTATAAATCTTATAACTGCAACTGTAGTTTCTGGAATAAGCGGTTATCTTGCAATAGATTTTCTTTTAAAATTTTTAAAGAAGCACTCAACATTTCTTTTTGTTTATTACAGAATTGTAGCAGGAATTTTTATTTTAATATTATTATTAACCAATATCATCAAACCATAATGGAGGAAAAACTATGAAAAAGTCGTTAATCATTTTTATGGCAGTTTTCGGATTCTGG
>JANWIS010000006.1 GCA_025449775.1 Ignavibacteriaceae bacterium | reverse complement strand
GTTTCGGTTGGCTAGATAAACAGCGTGGATTTATTATTGGAGATGGAGTGTTCGAAACTGGTGATAGTGGAAATACTTGGGAAGAAGTTATAGCACTAAGAAATGTTGGAATTAGAAAATTTCAAGCACCATTAATTTATCTTGGTTATTCCAACGGTTTTAAGGGACTTATTTATAAATATATTGATACGAGTTATATACCTGTTGAATTAATTTCATTTGACGGAAGAGTAGAAGGTGATAAAATTGTGCTTGAATGGATTACTGCTTCCGAAATTAATAATTATGGATTTGAGATTGAGAAATCAGTTAAAGGTGGTAATTGGGAAAAGATAGGGTTTGTTCCTGGAAAAGGAAATTCAACAGAAATAAATGATTATAATTTTACAGATCAAATAATATTGGATGGAAAATTAAACTATCGGCTGAAACAAATAGATTTTAATGGAACTCATTCTTACTCAGAAGTAATAACAATTTTCGTGGATGATTTACCAATACAATTTAATCTTGCCCAAAACTTTCCGAATCCATTCAACCCGCTAACAACAATAAAATATGAGATTCCGGGTCAAGCCCGGAATGACAATACTCTAGTTACACTAATAGTTTACGATATACTTGGAAGAAAAATAAAAGAGCTTGTCAATGAGAAACAGCAAGCAGGAAGGTATGGAGTTCGGTTCAATGCTTCGTTTCTCACAAGTGGAGTTTACATCTATCAACTCATTACTGAAGAATATATGAATACTAAGAAGATGATTTTATTAAAGTAGCAAATAATTCCTCGATATCTTACTTTAAAAATGGCAGGCAACCCCTGCCATTTCATTTTATATGAACTTTAATCTGCCTAAGAAATTTTTGTTTATTTCTGTAAATTTGGAAACTTAAATTATCAGTTATTCATACTTAATTAATCCGGAAAGTAATAAATGCAAGAATTCGATCATCCCGATAAATTTGTAAGCAGGCACATTGGTCCAGGCACTGAAGAGCTTCAGAAGATGGCTGAAATCTGTGGTGCAAATTCAGTTGATGACCTGATTGACCAGACAATTCCTTCAAAAATAAGATTGAAGAAATCTCTTTCGCTTACAACACCAGTTAACGAACATATTTTTCTTGAAGACCTGAAGGAAATATCTTTAAAGAATAAAGTTTTTAAATCATACATTGGAATGGGTTATTATCCTTCCATTCTTCCAACTGTAATTCAGAGAAATATTCTTGAGAATCCCGGCTGGTATACTCAATACACACCATACCAGGCAGAGATAGCACAAGGCAGATTAGAAGCTCTTTTAAATTTCCAGACAGTTATTTCCGATCTGACTTCGATGGAAATTACAAATGCTTCATTACTCGATGAAGGAACTGCTGCGGGTGAAGCAATGAGTATGTTTTATTCACTCAGACCAAAAGACAAAAAGAATGCAAATGTATTTTTTGTTTCTGAAGAAATATTTCCTCAAACTCTTGATGTTCTGAAAACAAGAGCAAATCCACTTGGTATAAAATTGAAGGTTGGTGATGCACGGAACGTTCAGCTGACAGATGATATTTTTGGAATTTTAGTTGACTATCCGGCTGGCAATGGAGAAGTGAGAGATTATACAACTTTATTTCAGCAAGCGAATGATAAAAAAATATTTAAAGTTGTTGCAGCAGAACTTTTAAGTCTGACATTATTAAAACCGCCCGGAGAATTTGGTGCAGATGCAGTTGTTGGAAGTTCTCAGAGGTTTGGAATACCAATGGGATTCGGTGGTCCACACGCAGCATATTTTGCAACAAAAGAAGAATACAAACGCAGCATTCCCGGAAGAATAATCGGAGTTTCTGTTGATGCTGATGGTAACAGAGCTTTAAGAATGGCTCTCCAGACAAGAGAACAACACATCAAGCGTGAAAGAGCAACAAGCAATATTTGCACAGCCCAGGTTCTCCTTGCAGTGATGGCTGGAATGTATGCAGTTTATCATGGTGCAGATGGTTTAAAAGCAATTGCTTTGAGGATAAATAAATTCGCCGGAATGCTTGATCTTGCTTTGGCTCAATTCGGATTTAAACAATTGAACAAACATTACTTTGATACTCTTCTTATTGAAACTGATAAAAATACTTTAGAAAAAGTTAGAGCTGAAGCTTTAAGAAGATTTGTAAATTTAAGATACATCGATGACAAGCATATTGGAATTTCGCTTAGCGAAACTACTGAGGGAAGAGACATCCGCAAACTTTTAGAAATCTTTGCAGCGGTTTCAGTTAAATCAATTGATAACAAATTTTTAAAAGATCTCTATGCAAAAGCTGATGTGAAGGTTGATCCATTCCTTACAAGAACTTCTTCATACCTTACTCATCCTGTATTTAAATCTTACAGGACTGAAACTGAACTGCTCAGGTATATGAAAAGACTCGAGAACAAAGATTTGTCATTAGCTCATTCAATGATTCCTCTTGGCTCGTGCACAATGAAGCTTAATGCAACAACCGAAATGACGGCATTAACCTGGGATGAATTTTCACATATACATCCTTTTGTTCCGGCAGATCAGGCTGAAGGATATCTTGAAATATTTAAAGAATTAGAAAAAGATTTATGTGAGATAACCGGGTTCGATGCTGTTTCTCTCCAGCCAAATTCCGGTGCACAAGGTGAATTTGCCGGGTTGCTCGTCATCAAAGCATATCAAAAAGATAAAGGAGAATTGAACAGAGATGTTGTTCTGATTCCATCATCTGCTCATGGAACAAATCCTGCAAGTGCTGCTATGGCAGGAATGAAAGTGGTTGTCGTTCGATGTGATGATAACGGAAATATTGATGTGATTGATTTACGGAACAAAGCTGAAGCAAATAAAAATAATCTTTCAGCTTTGATGATAACTTATCCATCAACTCATGGTGTGTTTGAAGAAAGTGTTACAGAAATATGTAAAATTATTCATGAGAATGGCGGACAAGTTTATATGGATGGTGCAAACTTAAATGCACAACTCGGTCTTACAAATCCTGCAATCATAGGTGCTGATGTCTGCCATCTCAATCTTCATAAAACATTTTGTATTCCTCATGGAGGAGGAGGACCAGGTGCTGGACCAATTGCTGTAAAAAAACATTTATCTGAATTTATACCCGGTCATTCTGTTATTAAAATCGGAGGTGATAAATCAATTACAGCAGTTTCTTCAGCTCCATGGGGAAGTGCACTTGTCTCGATCATTTCTTATTCATACATAAAATTGATGGGCAGTGAAGGATTGACTATGGCATCAAAAGCTGCGATAGTAAATGCAAATTATATGATGGCAAAACTGAAAAACGCTTACAAAGTTCTTTACACTGGTTTGAAAGGTAAAGTTGGTCACGAATTAATTTTTGATATGCGTGAGTTCAGACAATCCTGTAATATCGAAGTTGAGGATATTGCAAAACGATTAATGGATTACGGATTTCATGCACCAACAGTATCCTTCCCGGTTCCGGGAACAATAATGGTCGAACCGACTGAAAGTGAATCACAGGCAGAGATTGACAGGTATTGCGATGCATTACTCTCCATCAGAGAAGAGATAAGAGAAATTGAAGAAGGTAAATTTAATTCTGAAGATAATGTTTTAAAAAATTCACCGCACACTCTTGCTTCAGTGATTTCTGACAAATGGAAGCATTCATACAACAGGGAAAAGGCAGCTTACCCGATTTCATTTACACGAGAAAACAAATTCTGGCCATCAGTAAGAAGAGTTGATAATGCATACGGAGACCGGAATCTTGTTTGCAGCTGCTTGCCGATTGAAGATTATATTGAAGAAACAGTCAGTCAATAGAAGAATATTTTGTCTTGTTTGTTTCGGCTTGATGATTAATTTACTCTATCAACAAATAAAAAATAAAAGCTGAAACATTTGAATCTGATTGGCTTCAAAAAAGAAAAATTAGTAAACCTGGGAAATATTTCTCTCAGGTTTATTTTTTTATTGTTGATATTCCTGCCTGAACTTTCTGCCCAATCAGATACTATATATTATAAAGACAATTATAGTGTTGTCATTGATTCGATATTAATTTCGGGAAATGATATCACTCAGGATTTTATTATTCTGAGAGAATTAACTTTTGCAGTCGGTGATACTCTGAAACCCGATATTGCTTGGTACAACAGAGAGAGGATTTACAGTCTCAGGATCTTTAATGATGTCCGGTTAAAACCTTACTCAATCAACAATAAAAATTTTCTGAGGATTGAAATCGAGGAAAGCTGGTACATCTATCCTATCCCTTTCATAACCTTAAAAGATAAAGACTGGGATAAAATTTCTTATGGAGTTTCGGTTTCATTGCTAAATTTTAGAGGAAGAAATGAAACACTGAGAGGAGTTGTGGCTTTTGGTTACGACCCATCGTTCAGCTTTTCATATTTTAATCCGAACTTATCTTACAACCAGAATTTAAACTTTCAAATCAACTTAGGTTATTCAAGATCAACCAACAGGAGTTTAGAAGCTGAAGAACTCCATGGAAGTTCATTTGAACAGAAAATGTTTAATTCAAGAATACAATCGGGTAAAAGGTTTGGCAATTATCATTGGCTATATATCAAAGCCGGTTTTGATTATGTAGAAACTCCTTTTTACCAGGAAGGTGTGAATGCGTCAGATAGCAGAATCGACAGGACAATCGTAGCTGGTGCAAGTTATGCATTTGATACTCGTGATTTAACACTTTATGCGACGAATGGAATTTATACTTATTTAAGTTATGAGTTTAAAGGATTTGGGTTAAATGGAATTAATTATCGTGTTGCAGATTTTGAATTCAGGGAGTACAGAAAAATTATTGACAAGTTTACAGCCAAAGGTAGAATTTCACTTCGTCATACAGATGGAGAAACAGTTCCATATTATGATTATTCATTCATCGGTTATTCAGAACGAATAAGAGGGTATTTCCATCGGGATAAATTGGAAGGCAATGACAGAATTCTAGGTTCATTGGAAATAAATTATCCGATCATACAGGAAACACGAATCAACTTGTATTTTATTCCACTTCTTCCAAAATCATTATTATCATACAGAGTTGCATTGATTGCTGCCCTTTTTGGTGATACAGGAACAACAAGAAATAATGGCGAACCATTAACAATAAAAAATTTTAACACCGGCTATGGCACCGGAATTTCATTATTATTTCTTCCTTATTTTATTTGCAGACTTGAGTACGCAATAAATGATAACGGACAAACAGAATGGATTTTTGATCTTGGCGCATCTTTCTAACATCGAATTATTCTACACTCCGCCTGTTTCAATTACAGGTAATGAATTAATCCTTCAGGATGATGAGTTTCATCATGCTGTAAATGTTATGAGAAGTTCGGTTGGAAATACTCTTTATGTTACAGATGGTGAAGGTACAATCTATCGTTCTGAAATTTTAAAAATAAAAAAAAATGATTTGGCTGCCCGGATTGTTGAAAAATTTGCTTACTGGAACAAAGCAGAAAATATTTTTTTCTGTATTCCGGTTTTAAAAAATCCGGATAGACTGAAATTTGCAATCGAAAAAAGTGTTGAACTCGGAATTACTAATTTTATTTTATTTCATTCAAAACATTCACTTTCAAAAAAAATGAAACCTGAAAAATTTCAGAACACAGCTCTCTCTGCAATGAAACAGTCACTCAGATCATTTCTTCCTAAAATAATTTCTTCTGGATTTGAAGAGATTATTAATTTAAAAGTTATGAAAATACTTTTTGCGCAAAGTTCGGAAAAAGCTTTTGAAGGTAATAATGAAGAGAAAAATCCGGTTTATTTTCTTTTCGGACCGGAAGGTGGATTTGATAATAAGGAATTAAACTCAGTTGATTCTAAATACAGGTACAATCTCAGCACGAATCGTCTTAGAAGTGAAACTGCGATTGTTAAATGTGCATCAATGTTGAAACTATAAAAGATTAACTTTAATCGTTTTGTTCAGAAGTAATTAATTCCCACCATTCTTTTTTCACAACGTCGTATTTCATTTTTTGTTTTGAATCAAATAGAGCAGTGAACTGGGAATTTATTGCAGAAATGAGTTCCTCTTTACTTTTGTATTTAGACTCAGATGAATTTGTAGTGATGATATCGAACTCCGTTCGGTAAATATTGAGCAGGTTTGTTACACCGGATTTTTGGTTGTCATTGAGAAGAAGTTTCATCGATAATTTTGAACTAATTTCACTAATTTCTTCATCAGTAAGAACGGATTTTGCTTTATCCTGTGCAATTACCGAAGTGAAAGCAAATAACAATAAAAATAATAATCCTGTGTTTTTCATGTCACGCAAATATTTGTTGTTAATATTTTACTAATTTCATCCGAATCAAAACTACGATACAAAATATCCATTGTCAATGCAATCATCCCTGATATTAACTTAAATATTATAACTTAGCGAAGCATTTAAATTTATTTTTCTCTTATATAATTATTTTATCTAAAAAGAAAGTTCTGATAATTGGATATTAAAGAAAAATCTGCGTTAAATATTTTAGAACGATATAAAATTATTCTGAACGAAATTGAACTCGAAGTTTCAGCACCATCGAAGAATGAATTTTCTTACCAGGTTTTTATTTCGGATGGAAAAGATAAAATATCACTTCTGGTATTTTTTGGAAAAAAGGGAAACAAAATAGTTTTACAGGGGAATAAAGATTTAAAACTTTATAAAAGAATTAATGAACTTATTTTTGGCGAAAAATTATTTTCATCTGAAACTTCCGAGCATGAACCTCAATACCCATATATCGGGACAGATGAATCGGGGAAAGGCGATTACTTTGGTCCGCTTGTTTTTGCTGGGGTTTTTATAACTCCAGAGTCAGGACAAATATTAAAATCAATAGGTGTAAAAGACAGCAAAGAATTAGGCGATAACCGGATAATAGAGCTTGCAAGTGAGATAAAAAAAATTGTACAAAATAAATATGATGTCGTTTTCATATCACCTGAAAAATATAATCAGATGTGGTCAAAAATGGGAAACCTTAACAGGATTATGGGCTGGGGACATGCACGTGTGCTTGAAAATATTTTAAACAAATGCGATGCAGACGAAGCAATAAGCGATAAATTTGGTAATGAAAAAATAATTCTGGATGCTCTTCAGGAAAAAGGAAGAACAATTAATTTAAAGCAGATCACAAAAGCCGAAAAGTATTCTGCAGTTGCCGCCGCTTCAATTCTTGCACGTGAATCAGTAATAAATTGGTTTTCAATTGCCAGTAAAAAACTCAAAATTAAAATTCCGAAAGGATCTTCTTCCGAAGTTGAACGTACTGCTAAAATCATTCTTGAAAAACATGGAACTGAAGAATTAAATAAACTCGTTAAGTTGCATTTTAAATCATCTAAAAAAGTTTTCAATAAAAAGGGATCGAGTGATGAGTAATAATAATGAAGTCAGAAGAATAGGAATACTTACGGGTGGAGGAGATTGTCCGGGATTAAATGCTGTCATTCG
>JANWIS010000005.1 GCA_025449775.1 Ignavibacteriaceae bacterium | reverse complement strand
ATCTAAATTCTGAGTTGATTCTGTTTGATTTACAACCTGACCTTCCTGGAACAGTGTTTGAAGCAACGGAATGACTAAATAAATTGAAAGTCCATTCAGCACCGCGTAAAGTACGGAGAGAATAAAAATCACAATTAGATTTTTCCAGTACGGCTTTACATATTTTAAAATTCTAAAATAAGTCTGCATAAATTATTTCTGCAACCGCGGAATAAAAACAAGCCCGCATCCTTGTTGTGGTTGCACTTTATCCACAATTTTTTGTTGATTCAAATCATATATATTGATAATGGAATTTTTATCAAAGCCATCATCAAAAATTAACAAATCGCCGGATGTAAAAAAGTTCTTTACTCCTGCACCTCCGAACTTTATTACAAGCGAATCATCTTTTAACGAGTAAATAAACAGCTCGGAAGTTTCTGGGTTTTTGGTTTTAATTGATTCATTGCTCACATCAATCGTCGAGAAGAAAAGATATTTTTCATCATCGCTCCAACGTACTTTATTTAAATTGTATTTAGTAGCCGTTATAAAAGTTAATGAATCTTTACCAGCTGATCTTAGAAATATGGAATCGCTTTTAACTGAAATACCAAATTTTTCTGATGGAGAAAGTGCAGAATTTCTTTCCGGAATAATTTCAGGGAAGCCTCTTTTTTCAATATCGAATGTTTCCGTATCGCTGTCAATCAACTTACCATACTGATCGTACACTTTCGTAAACTTATTAACATAAGATGAAATAGTTAAATCTATAGATGTGTAAATCACTTCAAGATTATCATCTTCATTCCACCGTGAAGTAAACTGAAAACCGTTTCCAAGATTGTCAATCTGTTTTGTTACGGAAAAATCTTTTTCAATCCTGAAAAGTTTCAGCCTTCTGAAAAATGGAAAATTATCTTCAACTCCAACCTCATTTGCTGTAAAGAAGAACGAGGAATATTTTCCGGATCTGTAATTCAGCATAACAACATTTTCTCTCGGATGCCACCACACCGGCTTATATTTTTTCTTTACGAGATCGTACCAGTAAACACCAGTTTTACCAAACCATTCTGTCAAGAAAAGAAATTTGTTCTGGCTTTCTGATGAGATTGTGTCTTTATCCTCATGAGTTTTTGACCGTTCAGGATTTTTATCCGGATGATCACAAGCAGAAGCCAGTATGAGAAATATAATTAATGAAATTATTTTTTTTAAATACTTGTCTCGCAAATCAAAATCAATTTATTGATTGAATGTTTTAAAGATAATAAAAGTGTGGTTTAGAGAGTTGAATAATTGAATTTTTATTTCGAATTGCTAAAAAAGAATTGAAAATAAAAAGGTCGGAATATTAGCCTGACCTTTACTCTTTGAAAATGTTGATTATTTCATAAGTATCATCTTTTTAGTATAAACATAATCTTTCGTTTTAAGCTGGTAGAAATAAATACCGCTTGAAACATTTGATGCATCCCATTTTATTTCATAACTGCCGGGCTGTTGTTGTTCGTTAACCAAAGTAGCAACTTCCCTTCCAATAATATCGTATATCGTAACTTTCACAGACTGTGCTTTAACAATATCATATTTTATTGTTGTAACAGGATTGAATGGATTGGGGTAATTTTGATATACATTAAATTTAGTTGGTAATTGATTGAACTCGATTTTAACAATATCGCTGTAGCTAAACGTGCCGTTATAGTCAATCTGCTTTAAACGGAAATAATATATTCCCGTGGTTATATTTTCATCAATAAAAGAATAAGATCTAGGTTCAGTTGTGGTACCAAATCCTGGAACGAATCCTATTTTCTCCCATTCTGATCCCTGACTTTTTACTTCTGACTTCTTATAAATTTCAAATCCTTGGTTGTTGGTCTCAGTTGCTGTTGTCCACTCAAGTATTACCATATCTTCAATTACTCTTGCATTAAAAGATATTAGTTCAACTGGAATTACACCCCCATTCGATGTGTGAAGAATAATACCGTTTTCACCAATAACCCAACCATGTAATGAATCAACAAAAAATATTTGTTTGGGTTTAAAATAAAAAGGGGGGGAAAAAGTAAACTGCAATTCCCATGATGAACCTCCATCAGACGTATTCCAAATCTCAGCCCTTCCACCATTTAGGCAAGTCCACTGAACTACCCATCCATTTAGCGTGTCTACAAAGCAAAGGTATGTTGAAAGATCGGAACATTGGAATATGAAGTTGTCAGACCAATTTTCTCCACCGTCAGAAGTATTAATGGTTAAAGTAGTGAGAACAGGACCATCTACACTTATCCACCCAATTTCTTTTGTAAGAAATTGCATATTGAATGTAACCATATAACCATACCATGTAACTAAGTCCCAGGTTTCACCACCATCCGTGGTTCTAAAAAATGGTATATTGCTGCCCGTCCTATAACCATATGTTGAGTCAAGGAATTGTATATAGGCATCAGCAGAAAGCCACGGATGTGTCCGCATATCCCAAAATACACCTCTATCAGTTGTCTTAAGCAAACGGTACGCATAGGAACCTTCTTTCCAACCAATTGCCTGTATCCAGCCTGTATTTACATCATAGAAATAAACAGTTGCAATAATACGTGCTATCAAAATCTGTAAAACTATTTATTGTTACTATATCCCAAGATATCCCTCCATCGGTCGAATGTAGTAATGTATCACGAGACTTAGTTGCCCACAATTCAGTGTCACTTAATCCACATAAATGTCCTGCAGAAACAGGGTATTGTAGTTCCCAATTATAACCCCCATCATGTGTATGAAATATTCCATCTGAACAAGTAACCCAGCCGTTAGTGGTATCAGCGAAGTAAACATCTCTTAGTGCATTCGTTGTGGGTACTTGTTGAACAACCCACTGTGCTTTAGCGTGTATACACAACAGGCACCAAAAAAATATTAGATTTGTTCTTCTCATAATAATTGGCTCAAATACTTAATTCACAATAAACATCTCGCACCAAAATGAAAAAGTAAATGATAAAAGCTGAATTATGAATGATGTTGGTTTTCTGAAAGGTATCTTTTATAAAATTATCTCCTGTCTGGCAGGATAGAAGTTTAAATTCTGAAAGTAATTCGAATGTCAAAATATTTTTCATCAGAATGTTTCCTTTTTGCTGTTTTCAATCTAACAAAAAATGAATGAGAATCAAGTTATCAATTTATAAAGTTCGTTTGCGGATTATCAATTAATTCAAAGAATAGAAATGTCTTTCACCCTCTCGGATGAAAATCTCTGTGAACCTGTTTAATATAATCTCTGTCGATATGAGTATAAATTTGTGTTGTCGAGATATCAGCATGTCCAAGCATTTCCTGGACAGCACGTAAGTCTGCACCGCCTTCCAGAAGATGCGTTGCAAACGAATGCCTGAATGTATGAGGATGAACTTCTTTTTTTATTCCAGCAAGTTCTGCGTACTTGTTTACAATTTTCCATACACCCATTCGTGATAATTTTGTTCCTCTGCCGTTGAGAAATAAAATGTGCTGACTTTTTGCTTTTTTCTCTAATAATGGTCTGCTGTTTTTCTGGTATTCTTCAATCCATTTAATTGCAGAAGAACCAATCGGCACAAATCTTTCCTTCGATCCTTTGCCAAAAACTCTTATCATTTCTTCGCTTAGAAATAAGTCTGAAATTTTAAGTCCTGTTAATTCAGAAACGCGAAGTCCGCAGGCATAAAAAGTTTCGAGAAGTGCTTTGTCTCTCAAGCCGAGTTTTTTATTTACATCCGGTCCTGAAAGAATTTCTTCAACTTCATTAATATTTAAAACATTGGGCAGACTTTTATTTATTTTCGGTGCAGAAATTTTATCCATCGGGTTTTGTGAAATGTAGTTATTGGAAAAGAGGTAACTAAAAAATCCTTTTAAAGAAGAATAATATCTTGCAGCAGACCTGCTGCTTAACCCGATTTTTTTTAGTAATCCAAAAAAATCATTCAGCAGCTTTGATGTTACTTCTGACGGATCATTAATTCCTGAATCTGTAAAAAAATTAACGAGAGAAGTCAAATCATTTTTATAGGCAGCAATCGTGTTATCGGAAAGATTTCTTTCGAGCCGGAGTGATGATAAATATTCCCTTATAAAAATTTCCATTATTTATTTTCTTCTTCAATGCCTCTTTCAGCTTCTTCCTGCCTTGGATATTTAATCCTTTTATGATGCTGACCGAGCAGTAATTTCAGAAATTCCTCCTTCATCAGCGTAATGTCCCTGAATGTAACCGGAGCTTCATCAAGCTGGTTATCGTCAATCCTGCTTTGGAAAATATTTTCAATTACATTTTCAACTTTCTCCGGGTTCGGATCTTCAATCGATCTTACTGCTGATTCGCATCCGTCTGCAAGCATAACAATTGCTGTTTCTTTTGTCCGTGGTTTTGGACCGGGATACCTGTAATCATTAATATTTATTTTTTCATCACCGTAAATTTTCTTCGCACGATCATAAAAATAACTCATTACCATTCTCCCATGATGCATCGGTATGAAATCAATTATTTCCTGAGGCAGATTATTTTCTTTTGCAATAGATATTCCTTCATTTACATGCTGAACAATCAGACTTACACTTTCTTCCGGTGTAAGGTTTTCATGAATGTTCTGATTGTTGAGTTGGTTCTCCACAAAGTTTTGCGGTGATATTGTTTTACCGATGTCGTGATAATATGCACCAATCCTGGCAAGCAATGCATTAGCGCTAATCCTTTCAGCAGCAGCTTCTGCAATAGTTCCCATCGTCATTGAATGATTAAAAGTTCCTGGAGCTTTTCTTGCAAGCTCTTTCAATAAAGGTCTGTCGAAGTTTGAAAGCTCGAGTAATGTGAGATCGGTTGTTACTTTAAATAAGCGTTCAAAGAAAATTAACAGACCGTAAGTAAGTACGGGACTAATTAATGAATTCGATGCGGCAAATGCAGCTTCGATCAGCAAGCTGTCCCATGGTGCAAATCGTTCCATACCGAATGCAAAAATTGAAAGCATGTATCCGAGTAAAATGAAAAGGAATGATCTGAATATCTGTGAACGGTTTTTAATATCACGGACTGAATAGACTGCAATTCCACCGGCAATCATATTCATTGTCATAAATGTATAATCATTTCCACGCAGTGCACCTGTTATAAGAGTTAATATAACAGTTGAATAAAATCCAACACGGGAGTCAAACATAATTGTAAGAATCATTGCAGCCGCAGGTATGAAAATAAGAAACTGAAGAGGTGCCTGTACATTCATCAGGTTAATGAGGAAAGTAACAAACGAAACAAAAAGAATTATTATTACAAAAATCAGCAGCTTGCGGTTGTTATAAAATATTTTTTTGCGAAAAAGAAATAGATATGTAACAAGAAGGGAAAGTATTAAAGCTATATGTAAATATTTTCCTGCCTCCTGAAGTATCAGGTCAGTTTTACTTATCAATTCTCCTTTTGCTTCTTTATATGATTCTATTTTTAGAATAGTTTCCTTAGTTATCCTGTCGTGCTTTGCAATTACACGTTCATTTTCATTAACGATACCTGTATACTTCGAAACACTTTCCTGTGCCTGCATTGTTTCTTCTTTTGTCAGCACATCACTGTAAACAATATTCGGAATAAGGAAGTGTGCTGAAAACTCCGCTAAAACTTTTTCGATTTCTTTGGAGTATTTCAGGCTTTCAATTTTCTTTTTGAGCTCAATTTCTGCCTGATCGAAATACAAAAAATTATTTAATGGCTCAATCCTGTCAAAATTTCCTGTTCTCACGGCAATGCTATCTCTCATCGGAATACCAGAATCAATGCTTAGCACACCTTTAGTTGAAACTTCATTTAGTGCAGTAGCTGCTGTAGAAAATAATTCTGTTAATTGCGGATTCCGTGTTTTTATCAGGTTGCGTTCCTGCATGCGAAGGTTTTTTAGCTTCTGATATGAAGCATTACTTAGAATAGAAGGATTTGTTAAAGAGGTTGATTCAGATTCTAAATTTTTATCGATGATCTGAATTAAATATTCCCCATAACTTTTTACAGAATCGATAATCTTCTGTTGATTATCATATTCATTTTTAAAAACAGGGAAAACATTGCTTTTTGCTTCATCAACTTCAGTCCGATAAATTTCCTTACTTTTTTTTATCGGGAAACTGAAAGGTGCAATTAAATCATCGTATAGCCAGATTGCTCCTTCTGATACTTCAAATTCTATTGATTCTCCTTTTGGAAACATCAATACAATCATAAGTACGGTTACAAACCCTAAAATAAATTTGGTGAGCAAACCTTTTGCTGGATTTATTTCAAGCGGACTAATCATTTACCATTCCTTTTTGCCTTTAGAACCATCTCAAAAAATTCTGCAGTACCATCGTCATTGTTTGATCTCTTTGTTACAATATCAGCACGATTTATTAGTTCAGGAATTGCATTTGCAACTGCAACTTTGACGGCTTTAGTATGGAACATCGGGATATCGTTATACCAATCGCCAATAACTGCAGCCTGATACGGTTTTATTGACAGTTGCTTTAAGAGTTTTTCGAAAGCCTTTCCCTTAGAGCTTCCTGCTTTTCTTATTTCAAGATAATAAATATTTTCTTTTGTGTGACTACGGAAAAATGAAGTATTATAACCAAATGAGTACGGTAAATTAAATCTTTCTTCCATTTTTTTTACGGAACTTTTCCTATCACCGGCACAAACAATTTCAAGAGTTCCGTCAAGATAATCATCATAAGAGCTTACCTGTTTATACACTGCACCATATTTATTTAGCAATGAAGGAATAAGCGAATTTCTTTCTGTATAATAAATCATCGAAGAATGGCAGAGCACAATGTTAACCAATAAGTTCTCTGAAATTGCAATTGCTTTTTGCACATCCTTAGTTTTTAAATATGATTCGAAAATCGTTTTGCCGTTTTTAAAATCTTTTATCTCGGCTCCATCTAAAGAAATTATATGACCATTCAATGACAGTTCCTCAGCAAGCTTTTCTGCAGCAGAATAAAGTCTTCCTGTAGCAAGTGACACACTAACATTATGATACATCAACGCCCGAATTAGTTTTTTACTTTCAGTGCCGGTGAAACCGTTATCATTCAGAAGTGTTCCGTCGATATCGGAAACAATCATCTGAATATTTTTAAGTGACTGTCTATCAAACATTAATGAATTTATAAAACTCTGAAATTGATGATCAAATATATTTACAAATGATATTATCGGTTAGAAAAACTAAACAGTAATTCAGTATGTAATAAATCTAATTTTTGCTCTTGAATATGGACTTTTTACCTCAAATACATCTAATGATATGAAAAATTGAACATTTATCATTCAATATTCAGGTACTAATTTTGAGCAAGATTTGTCAAGTTTCTATGTAATTAATTGAAAGCCCGGAATTGCATTTTTTATATATAGCATTAATTGGTGCCGCAGTCTTATTTATTCTCATCGGTATTTTCAAAAACAGCGATAAAGAAGTCAGTCCAAAACCCAAACAACGTGAAAAAGCTGTGCTTGATAAAAATATTGAAAAGGAAAATGTGCCTGCTGTACAACAGCCCGTTGAAAATAAATCGGTTCCGACCATAAAAAATGTACTGCCTTCAAAAGAAATCAGACTGGAAATTAGCAGGTTCAGAGAATTTTCTGATAAAGAAAATGAAAACCTTGTAGAGATTATCAAGAACGGAATTCATAAAACTTATAGTCAAAACTTCAAATCGGCCCTTGAAGATTTCAGCCATGCAATTGAAATAAAACCAAGTGAACCAACAGGTCACTACTGCAGAGCTTTGACAAAACTTGCTTTAAAAAATTATGAAAGTGCAATAAGCGATTTTACAGAATCAATCCGGCTTCAGATGAAACAGCCTAACATACTTTACTATCGTGGTCTGGCAAATTTCGGGGCAAAGGATTTCGATCATGCTATTCAAGATTTTACAAATTATCTGAAAGCTGAAAGTAAATTTGCAGATGCTTATTTCAACCTGGCATTATGCTATAAGCACAAAAGCGATTTTAAAAATGCGATCAAATATTTTTCTGATTCGATATTAAAAAACCCAAGAAACGAAACGGCATTTTTTGAAAGAGGATTGCTCAAAAATAAAATTGATGATAGGAATGGATGCTGCAATGATTTAAAGACTGCGATGTCAATGGGACATCTGGAATCTTATCACTATATAAAAGAATTTTGTGTGAAGGAAGAGTTAAAGACTTTAGCTTAACTTATAAATTAATTTGCCAATTAAAACGAAAATTTTTTAATTCGCCTTTTTCAAATCAGCAAACGCTTCGCCGACGGTTCCACATACCGGGAGAACCCTGTCGAGCTGAGTAATTTTTATAAGTGAATAAACTTTTTCCGAAGGGGATGCGATCCGCATTTGTCCATCAGTGGAATTCAGTATCCGATTTGCTACGAGGATTGCACTTAATCCGGAGCTGTCACAGCTTTCGACTGCAGAAAGATCCAATATAAATTTTTTTGCACCATCAACTTTAAGAAGCATTGTAAACTCACCCTTTAACAATCCGGAAATATTAGTATCGAGCCGTTGTTCATTTAATTTGAAGATGGTAATACCATCTTCCTTTGTCACTGCAAAATTCATTCTCGGTACCTAAAACATTTTTAAACAGTTTAATAAATTCTGATAAGAAATTTCCGGATCGTTCAGACTGCCGGTAACCTGCAAATTAAAATACTTGTCAGAGTCAGATCTTACAAACCCGATTTTTAATTGGGCGTTTATAGATTTAGCAATGAAGCTGTAATAAAGAACTTCTTTCCTGTTTGTATCAATAATTACATCGAAGCGCATATTGGATATTTTTTGAAGCAGGTTTTTTCCAGGTAGTTTTAACTTGGTTACATCCTTTAATCCATGTTCGATGGCATTTGTTTTAAAGTAAGGCTGAAGAAGGCTTACCCTGAAATCATTTGTCATTACAACAATATTTTTTCTCTGTTCTCTTAAATACTCGAGAATAGGAAATACCAGTCTGAAATCTTTTTCATCAAGAGGCATCAGGATAAGATAAGAATACGTCCTGGCTAGAACAGTGGAAAAATCTCTTTGATTAAACTCTGTCTGTGGAGTTTTCTTCTTAACAATAAATCTTGCAGCTTGTTCTTTTAAATTGTCAATCATCATGAATTTATTTCACTAATTTTTTTTGTGAAGGCGGCTTCATCAAGAATTTTTACGCCGAGTGATTTTGCTTTATCTAGCTTCGAACCAGCCTTTTCGCCTGCAATTACATAATCGGTCTTTTTACTTACACTCGAAGAAGTATTTCCACCGAAGTGAATAATTTTTTCTTCCGCATCCTCACGCGTATAATTCAGTAACGATCCGGTAAGCACGAAAGTTTTATCTTTAAAGAAATTATCCTTTATAATGGCAGTTTTACTTTCAGCAAAACTAAACTTTAAGCCGGCCTTTTTCAATGCCTCAATATTTTTTCTATTGTGTTTATCACTCAAAAACCGTTTAACGCTTTTGCTGATACTTTCCCCGATTTCATGAACGCTGGTAATATCTTCTTCAGATGCTTCTATTAGCCTGTCCATCGACTTGAAATGAGCTGCTAACTTTTTGGCAGCACCTGAGCCAACATAACGAATTCCCAATGCAAATAAGACTTTATCAAAAGTTTTCTCTTTACTCTTCTCTATTGAATTAATAAGATTCGTAACACTCTTTTCACCAAGACGTTCTATTGCCATCAGATCTGCCTTGATTTTTTTCATCTTGTAGATGTCAGCATAAGTTTTTAAGAAACTTTCCTCTACAAATAAATCAATCAGCGATTCTCCAAGCCCTTCAATATCCATTGCTCCACGGGAAGCAAAATGTTCAATCCTTCCTTTAACCTGATCAGGACACTCTGTATTTTCACAATAATATGCTACCTCATTTTCAGGTTTAAAAAGTTTTGAACCGCAGACGGGGCAATTTTCCGGCGGCTTTGTCTTTCTGCTTCCGGAAGGTCTTTCTTTCAAATTAACTTCAACAACTTTTGGAATTACATCACCGCCTTTTTCAATCACAACAGTATCACCAATACGAATATCCTTCCGAACAATTTCATCAAAGTTATGAAGAGTTGCACGGCTGATAGTTGAACCGGCAAGAAATTTCGGTTCAAGCTCCGCAACAGGTGTAACTGCACCAGTCCTTCCAACTTGCCATGTTATATCTTTTATTTTTGTAACAGCCTGCTTTGATTTAAATTTGAATGCTACTGCCCATCGAGGTGCTTTTGCAATACTTCCAAGCTTGTTTTGCTGTTTTATTAAATTTACTTTTATCACAGCTCCGTCTATTTCATATTCAAGCTTTTCACGGATCTTTTCAAATTTATGACACGTGTCAATCACTTCATCAATACTGCTGCACTTTTTAAAATGTTCGTTTACTTTGAATCCAAGTTTTTTAAGTGTGTTGAGATTTTCCTCCTGCGATTTCAATTCTTCTTCCAGGCTAACAAGATTATACACGAATATATTCAGGGGTCGTTTTGCCACAACTTTTGGATCCTGAAGCTTTAGTGTTCCTGCTGTGGAATTTCTTGGGTTGGCGAAAACCTTTTCTCCTCTTTTTTCCCTTTCTTTATTCAGGTTTTCAAAGTCTTTTACCTTCATAAATATTTCACCGCGAACTTCAAAGTCTTTTAATTTATATTTAACAGAATTATCTTTCTTAATTATTAAGGGAACTGATTTTATTGTCTTAACGTTGTTTGTTATTTCTTCTCCTGCGGTTCCATCTCCACGAGTGGCTGCTGTTTTTAAAATTCCATTCACATAATTTATGCTAACCGAAGCTCCATCAATTTTCAGCTCGACAACATATTCGATTTTTTCACCTGCAGATATTCCTTCTTTATTTCTTCTGTCAAAATCGTACAATTCATCTTCGGAATATGTGTTTGAAAGACTGAGCATTGGGATTTTATGCTCAACGGTTTTAAATTCTTTTGTAAGATCGCTTCCAACTCTTTGTGTCGGCGAATCGGCTGTTATTAATTCAGGATGTTTAGCTTCAAGAGCTTCCAGTTCCTTAATAAGTTTATCATAATCCCTGTCACTAATTGAGGGTTGTGCAAGAACATAATATTTATGATCATTTTCCCTGATTTTCTCACGGAGAGAATTAATTTTCTTTGCGATTTGTGAAGACATTTTACTCAGTTTTCAGGATTGGCGGAGAATATAAACGCTCGAGACCTTTTCGATTCACTTTGTAATGCCGGACAGATCCTCTTCTGCTTTCAAACCTAAGCGGCTGGTTATCTAACTTTAAAGAGATCACGCCTGAGTTGCCCAAAGTAAATTGAAAATTGTCTGATGCAGTAACAGTTTTTGTTCTTCTTGGATAAAGAAGAAAGTCTTCTTTTACTTTTTCATCATAGATTACCATTACCCAAGCTGAATCCAGCGTATCTACATTAGTTATCTGAAGAAAAAGGCTGTCTAAATTTACAGGTGTCATTGAAGTGTCATCTTTTGGCTTCTCAACTTCAAAACGATCCTTCGTCTCTTCCAGAACTTGTTCATAAGGTTTTTCTTCAACAGTGATTGTGGAAGTTTTTTTAATCAATGCGAAAAAAATTACAACAGCCATTAAGATAATTCCGGCAGAGTACGCAATCAGTCTTAATATTTTTTTCTTATCATCCGGATCAACAGGAGGTTTAGTTACGCTTGCGTCTGTAAAAGTTTTGACTGGAGTTTGCGGAGGAGGGATTGCCTCTTGTGGTTTTTCAATATCAATTTTTTGTTCAAGGAAAGATTTCGTTTCGTCGGCTTCAGTCAATCGTCCTTCTTTTGCATCTTCATAATCTCGAACCGTTTCTTCTTCATTAAGCCCAACCGCTTTTGCATATTGTTTGAGGAATGCTTTAACATAAAGTTCCGGAAGGAAACCAAGATTGCCGTTATCGATTGCCTCAAGGAATTTTATATCGATCCGTGTTTTAGCAGACATCTGCTGAAGAGAAATTCCCTTCTTCAGACGTGCGTTCCTTAGTTTATCTGCAAATTTATCGAACATTCTCTTCTAATTTAATTTAAAAATTATTTTTATAAATTATCTTTTAAGAGATCCTCACAAGCCGGGCAGCAAAAGCTCCATCCATTTTATGAATATGCGGCAGTGTCTGAATACATCCGTTCTCATCAATTACTTCATCTGGAAATTTTCCCCGTGCACTTTCAAGACGGAAGTTTGAATTCTCGATCAAAAACTTTTTTACAATCTCAATATTTTCTTCAGGTTCGATTGAGCAAGTGCTGTAAACTACAATTCCTCCGGGTTTAACAAGTGTTGCTGCTTTTGATAAAAGTTTCAACTGTGTACGATTTAAATCACGTATATCAAAAATATCTTTTCTCCATTTTATATCGGGTTTTTTTGAAAGTGTCCCTGTTCCCGAACAAGGAACGTCAGCCAGAACGCGATCGAACAGAATACCTTTATACTCAAGTGCATCTGCAACAATAGTTCTCACACAATCAACACCAAGTCTGTTCATGCTTGTCTGTAAAAGCCTTAGCCTGCTTTCATACCGATCAATTGCAACAACATCTCCGCGAGAATTCATTAGTGCAGCAATATACGCTGTTTTACCTCCCGGTGCTGCACACATATCAAGAACACTTAACCCTTCATTAACATCCAGAAGTCTGCATGCAAGTCCGGCACTTTCATCTTGTACATTAAAATATCCTTTTGTAAAATAATCCCAGGCAGTAATATTTGTAAGATTCTGCAGCTTGAAAAATTCAGGAAGGAAAGTTCCCTGTCTGTATTTTAAATGAACGCTGTCAAGCAATGACCTGAATTCTTCAGGGTTGGTTCTCAGTCCATTTATTCTGAGTGTAAGAAAAGGTTTTTCGTTGTTGATCAATAAAAGTCTCTCAGTATCTTCTCTTCCAAATCTTGCAAGATATCTTTTTACCATCCAGGATGGATGAGAATAATATGCTGCGAGAAAACCAATCAAATCTTCTTCGGCATCAGGATACCTGATTGAGTTCTTACTTCTTATAATATTTCTCAGAACAGCATTAACTAAGTCTGCAGGTTTCTGTCCCTGAAGTTTTTTAACAAACT
>JANWIS010000004.1 GCA_025449775.1 Ignavibacteriaceae bacterium | reverse complement strand
GTTGGAATAGTCCCTTCAACCATCAAAGTTTCCAGAACTTCACACATTATTAATTTTCTTTCGAGTGCAAAGTTCAGAGTCGGAGTAAAATCGATTGATGGCGAAATTAATACGTCCGGGAATCTGCTTAATATTAAATCTGATTTCGAATGGAATGGTTTGCATCAAAGTGAAAGGAATCTTGGTGTTGTAAGACAAATCGGGTGTGATCTGACTGAAGAAGAAAAGGAATCGTTAAAAATTAATTTCGGAGAAAACGAAATAAAGGAGACACAAAAATTTCTGACTGAAAAATTCCCTGATCGCTCGAAGAAAATAATCGGCTTTCATCCTGGTGCCGGAAAGATTGCCAACATCTGGGATACACGAAAATTTATTGACCTGATAAAAAAACTATTTTTCAAATACAATAATTATATTCTTATAACATCCGGGTGGAAAGATGAATTAATAATAAAAGATATCCGTACTGCTTTGAATAATTCAGATATAAAATATTCAGTTGTTCACAATTTACCGGTGAAGCAGCTTGCATATTTACTTTCACAACTCAATTTATATATTACAAATGATACGGGAACAATGCATATTGCGGGATATACTGAAACAAGAATGATATCTCTGTTCGGGCCTACAGATCCGGACGAATGGGCTCCAACCGGAGAAAAGAAATATTATGTTAGATCTAAAACAGAAAACATTAATGACATTACAGTTGATGAAGTTTGCAATCTAAGTGAAAAAATTTTAAAGGAAGAATAATGAAATACCGGAAACTTGGAAAATCAGATATTGAAGTTTCAGAAATAGGCCTTGGCTGCTGGACAATGGGCGGACTTAACTGGGCTGATGGCAGACCAAACGGTTGGGCAAATGTTGATGAAAAAGAAATTGCAGAAGCAATCAATTATGCTATTGATCATGGAGTTAACCACTTTGATAGTGCCGATGTTTACGGAAACGGGAAATCAGAAAGAATGCTTGCAAAAATTCTGGGCACCAGAACAAATCAATTTATAATTGCAACAAAGATCGGCTGGTTTCGTGGAACAGCAGCTCATGCATTCGAGCCTGCACATATCCGTCATCAGTGTGAACAGTCTTTAATTAATCTCAAAAGAGATTACATCGATTTGTACTATTTCCATCATGGACATTTCGGTGATAGTGATGAATATCTTGATGATGCTGTTGATATGATGAACATATTAAAAGAAGAAGGAAAAGTAAGATTGGTTGGTCAGTCAGCATATTCACATGAAGATTTTAAAAAACTTATCACGAAGGTAAAGCCAGATACTTTACAAAGTTATGCAAATGCAATGGAAAGAATTTTCATCGAAGATGGTTCGCCGACAAGGAAATTAATGGAAGAGAAACAAATTTCATTTGTAGCTTTCAGGCCAATTGGACAGGGATTGCTTCTGGGAAAATACAACAAAGACAATCCTCCGAAGTTTGAAGACGGCGATCACAGAAGAGGTCTTTCAAGATTTTCAAGAGAAAGTTTAGAAAAGCTTGAACCTCGCTTGAACAAAATAAAAGAAAAGTTCGGTTCACCAGAAGAAAACATGGCTCGAGTTGCAATGCAATTTTTGCTTCATTATAAATTTATGGGATCGGTGATCCCGGGATTCAGAAACTTACAACAGATCAAGATTAATTTATCCGCTATGGATAATCCTTTAACAGACGATGAATTCGATTTTGTAAAAAGAGTTTTTAATGATTAGGTATTAACTCTTGCTCATGAAATGCTTTCGCTTGTACAAAACACTAACGCAATGAAATTTATTAATTGTATTTTTCAACAACAATTCTATAACTGCAAAGGAAAATAAATGGGAGGCTGGTTAATACGAATCATTATCGGGGCTTCAATTCTAATTTTAGCAGAGTTTTATTTCACAAAAAGAATAAGCTGGCTGCTGAAGTCTGTCTTCCCTAATAAAGATCATAAGAAGTATAAGAAATTCAAAATGATTTTTTTCATTTTATTAAATCTTTACCCGGCAATACTTATTTTCTCTGCTCTGTACCGACTGTTCACAGAAAACAGAATTACTCACCCCGATACTTTTATATTCGATTACCTTCTTGTTTATCCTTTCTGGATCCTGTTTCTTTTCATGCTGCAGACGGGAATATTTTTTCTTGTAATTGATATTCTTAGAATTATTCTCCGGCTGTTTTTAAAAAATTTATTTGAAAAGATTAATCCGTTGACTGCAAAATTTATGCTTGCAGTTTTGGTATTCTTTTTCGTTTACGTGCCCATAAGAATTATATATGATTATAAAACCGTTTCGATCAGAGTTGTTGAGTATAAAATAAACGATTTACCCGAAGAGCTTGAAAATTTTAAAATTACTTTCATTGCAGATATACAGGCAGATAAATACACTGATGATTCTCGATTGCAGAATTTTATAGATAAAGTAAATTCAACAGATCCAGATTTAATTCTGATTGCCGGTGATCTTATCAGCTCAACACCAGAATACATTCAAAAAAGTGCAGATTATCTCGGAACGATGAAATCTAAATTTGGAATTTATTCGTGCGTCGGTGATCATGATAACTGGGCATACAGGGAAGACAATGCAAGAAGCATCCGGGAATTAACAGAAGCGATGAAGAAAAAAGGTATTTACCTGGTTGACAATTCAAAAAGGGAAATGAAAATTGATAAAGCAAAAATCTGTATAACATTTATAACAAATACTTATGTTGAAACTATAAATGATAAACTGCTTGATAGCTTGACTTACAATAATGAAAATTGTGACTTAAAAATATTTCTTACGCATCAGCCAATGAGCCGGCTTGTTGAAAAAGCTTTTGAAGAAAATTATGATTTGTTTCTTGCAGGACATACTCACGGAGGTCAGATAACACTTTTGTTTCCTTTCGTTTATATAACTCCAACAATGTTCGAAACAAAATATATTCGTGGAGATTTTTGGTTTGATCGCCCGGATAATTTCAGATCAGACATGTTAATGATAGTTACACGTGGATTGGGAATGTCGCTTGCACCAATCCGTTACAACTCAACTCCGGAAGTGACTTTGATTACTTTGCAAAGCAAATAAATGTTTTTCCATGCTTACGCTTACAGAAATAAATATTTATCCAATCAAATCGCTTGGTGGAATTTCACTTCAATCATCAATTGTTGAAGAGCGTGGATTAAAATTCGATAGGCGATGGATGCTGATTGAAAACGAAAATAAATTTATAACTCAAAGAACATATCCGCAGATGGCACTTCTGAAAGTTGAAATAAGTAATGATGATCTTATCATTTCACACAAAACAGAAGCGATGGAAAGATTGTTTGTTCCTTTCAATTATAATTTCACAGCGACTAAAGATGTAATTATCTGGAATGATATTGTTCCCGGATCATTTTATAAGCCCTTTATTGATTCATGGTTTTCAAATGCTTTGGGAGTTAAATGCAGATTAGTTTATATGCCGGATTCAACAGAAAGAATTATTGAAAATGAAAAAGTTCACAACAATATTTTAAGCTTTGCCGATGGATATCCATTTTTAATTATTGGCAGTTCTTCTCTTGATGATTTAAACTCAAGATTGAAAGAGCCTTTGCCAATGAATCGGTTCCGTCCGAACTTTGTATTCAATGGTGGAAGACCTTATGAAGAAGATGACTGGAATTTATTCAGGATTGGAGATGTAACTTTCCGCGGAATAAAGCCATCTTCACGATGTTCTGTAACAACGGTTGACCAGGAAACAGGTGAAACAGGAAAAGAACCGCTGGCTACTCTTTCAACCTACAGAAAATCTGACAGCAAAGTTTTTTTTGGAATGAACCTCGTCTGTAATTCAACCGGTGAAGTAAAGCTTGGAAACAAAATAGAACTTTTATAAAAAATAAAATCCCCAACGGAGTATTTTATGAAATTAATTTTCCGGCATTTGCTCTGTGCATTGTTATTCATTATCACATCCTCATCAATCTTTCCGCAAAAAATTACAAAAGAAAATATTGAAAATGCCGAAAAGCTGATCGGTCTTGATTTTACAGATGCTGAGCAGGATTCAATGCAGATGATTTTGGATGGGCTGCTTGCAAACTTTGAAATTGTTCACAAAGTTGAATTGAATAACAGCGTTCCGCCTGCGGTTCTTTTCAATCCGCTTCCGGTTGGATTTGAAATGCCGATAAATAGGGATTCAATTAAGTTTAGTAACTATTCTTATATCAACCTTCCATCTGATATTAATGATCTTGCTTTTTACACAATTGGTGAATTAGCGGAACTCATCAGAACAAAACAAATTTCTTCAACTGAACTCACAAAATTTTTTATTGAAAGATTAAAGAAATATGACCCAGTTCTGCATTGTGTTATTACGCTAACTGAAGAACGGGCACTGCGACAAGCAGAATTAATGGATGGGGAAATTGCAGAAGGAAAATACAGGGGCTTGCTTCATGGAATTCCATTCGGAGTAAAAGATCTTCTTGCAACAAAAGATTATAAAACTACCTGGGGTTCTGAAGTTTTTAAAGATCAAATAATTGCTGAAGATGCAACAGTTATCACCAGGCTCGAGAAGGCAGGAGCTGTTCTTTGTGCAAAGTTAACAATGGGTGAACTTGCCTGGGGTGATGTTTGGTTTGGCGGAATGACCAGAAATCCATGGAATACGAATGAAGGATCAAGTGGTTCATCGGCAGGTTCTGCTTCGGCAGTTTCGGCTGGTTTGCTTCCGTTTGCAATAGGCACTGAAACATGGGGTTCGATTGTTTCTCCATCTACAGTTTGCGGAACAACCGGCTTGCGACCAACTTACGGAAGAGTAAGCAGAACCGGTGCAATGGCTTTAAGCTGGAGTATGGATAAAATTGGTCCAATCTGCAGAAGCGTGGAAGATTTGGCAATTGTATTTCATATTATTTGCGGACGGGATGGAATTGATCAGACATTATATGATGTGCCATTTAATTATAATTTCGATTTTGATTTGAGTAAGATGAAGATCGGTTATTTAAAAAATGATTTTGATAAGAAGTATGATTTTCATTCACAGGATTCTGTTATGCTTTTAAAACTTAAAGAGCTCGGTTTCAATTTAATCCCTGTCGATTTACCAAAAATTCCTGTAAATGATATTTCTTTTATTTTAGATACCGAATCAGCGGCAGCTTTCGAGGAACTTACCAGAAGCAATAATGATGATCTGTTAGTAAGACAAATAAAACTTGCCTGGCCAAATATTTTGCGTGCCACTCGTTTTGTTCCGGCAGTGGAATATATCAATGCAAACAGAATAAGATTTCTGCTCATTCAACAGATGGAAAACCTGATGAAAGAAATTGATCTTTACATTGCCCCTTCGTGGGAAGGTGATAATCTGCTGTTGACCAATTTAACGGGACATCCTTGTGTGGTTTTACCAAATGGATTTTCAGAAGATGGAACACCGACAAGCATTACGTTTATCGGAAAATTATTTGATGAGGGAAGATTGATTGCCTTTGCTAAAAAATTCCAGGATGCAACTGATTTTCATAAAAAACATCCTGAAAATTTTTTGAAATAGTCTTTCGTGAATATTAAAATAAAAACAGCATTACCACTATCAAATGAAATAAAAGAACTTTCAGATGAACTTCATAAAGATCTTGAGTCGATTTATGGTAAAGGATTGATAGAAAACTTTCATGACGAGAATAAACAAATGCTCGTATTTTATATTGCATATCATGAAAACGGGGAAGCGGTTGCTTGTGGTGCTCTTAAACATATTAATATTACAACATCAGAAATAAAAAGGATGTATGTGAAAGAAAGTTTCAGGGGAAAAGGAATTTCTAAAGAGATTTTGTCACGACTGGAGCATCACGCAAGAGAATTACATTACCAAAAAATAATTCTTGAGACTGGATTGAAACAGCCTGAAGCAATAAGTTTATATAAGAAGTCTGGTTATCTACCTATAGAATGTTATGGTAGACATATTGAGGATCCAGATAGTCGTTGTTTTGAGAAAATTATTCTTTAGTGATAAGAGATTCTTCCTTAATCGTGTTAATTAATCAACAAAAATGAGTGAAGTCATGAACAAAAAAATTGATGTTGCCGGAATAATGGGTCCGGTTTGGATTATCGGATGGCTGTTTACAATTGGTTTTGTGAAATTAGCCTTCTTTAAAGGTCTGATTGCCTTGCTGCTTTGGCCTTATTATTTAGGTGAAGCATTGGCATACGTTCCAGTTCAGTAGATGACAAAATATTTTTGAAGAGACATAAATCGTTTCAACATTCATTGATAATCACATAAATACCACAATCGATTTTGCCTTACAATAGAACTTAAATGCATTCATCGGTGATTTAAATCAACTGTTGTTTTTCTTTGATTGTGCCGGGCAGAATATTGATTTATATTCATCCAAGATTTTCAAATTGCAAAGGTGATTTATGAATGGATTAAACACAACTACTTTAAAAAACCAATTGACAGCGCGTAGAGAAAGATTGCAGGAAACAATTAAGTACGTTCCTGATCCAATCAAGCTTTTTGCTCTTCTTCAGCAGGTTGATTCCGCACTTGAAAGAATTGATACCGGCTCTTATGGAATATGTGATGTTTGCCACGATCCGGTTGAAGCAGAAAGATTGCTTATAGATCCGTTGTTAACTGTCTGCCTCGATCATCTTAATCATCACCAGTTAAGAGCTCTCGAACAAGATCTCGAGTTCGCAATAAAAATTCAGCGTAACCTTTTGCCAGAAAATAATCTCACTACAAAGGGATGGGAGTTCAGCTACAACTACACACCGGCTGGTCCGGTCAGCGGAGACTTTTGCGATTTTATTAAACTTGATGATGGTTCCGTGCTTTTTGTTCTTGGTGATGTTTCGGGAAAAGGAATTTCAGCTTCGCTGATGATGTCACATCTCAATGCGTTAATCAGAAGTCTTCTTTCTTCCAATCTTCCTGTAAACGAAATTGTTACTAGAGCAAACAGGCTGTTCTGTGAAAGCACTTTGTCAACACATTACGCAACGATGGTCTTTGGAAGGGCTAATGCTGAAGGTGATGTTGAGTTGTGTATTGCCGGACATAATCCGCCAATAATTATTAATGATGGACAAGTAACTTCTTTAAGTTCTACTGGTTTACCTGTCGGTTTATTCTGTCAGTCTGAATACGGATTAATTAATGTTAACATGCAAAAGGGTGATTCGCTGATTCTTTACACAGACGGGTTCACCGAAGCAGCAGTCAATGAAACAGAATACGGAGAGAACCGGCTTAAGAAGCAAATATTGAAATCTGCAAAAAGTAATGCGCAAAAAATTACAGAAGATTTGATTACTGATCATAAAAACTTTCTGAACGGCACAACAAGAATGGATGATGTTACAATCGCTGTTATAAAAAAGATCTGAAACAATTTTCTTTTTAAAAAAACAGTTAAAACTAATTAGGTTTACTTCTGGCGAGTCTTGTTCAGAATCGAACAGTATGTTATTTTTAAAATAACTTAGAGTAATTACTTCCGTTATTAAAAAATCAGATTATCACAAAGATTAATTTCAAGGAGGCACAAATGAAATCTTTGCCAATAATTTTATTCACTTCTTTTCTTTTTCACTCCTGCAGCCAGGAAAGTGCAAAGATAGCACCGCTCTTTACAAATCTTGGGGTTTTAGAATATCCAGTAACAACAACTTCAGAAACTGCACAAAAATATTTTAACCAGGGCCTTATCCTTGCTTATGGATTTAACCACGAAGAAGCTTTCCGTTCATTTGAAGAAGTTGCAAGAATAGATTCAAATTGTGCAATGGCATACTGGGGAATGGCTTATGTTCTTGGCCCAAATATTAATTTGCCAATGGATGCCGGTGTTGTACATACAGCGTACGAAGCTATTCAAAAAGCGATTTCATTGCTGGATAATGAAACTCAGAAAGAAAAAGATTTGGTTGCGGCACTTGCAGAAAGATATTCGAAGGATGTTTTGGAAGACAGAATTCCACTTGATCAGGCTTACTCGGATGCGATGAGGAATTTAAAAAATAGATATCCGGAAGATCTGGATGCAGCAACAATGTTTGCAGAATCAATTATGGATCTTCATCCATGGGATTACTGGCTGAAAGATGGGACACCACAGCCATGGACTCCTGAATTGCTTTCTGTTCTTGAAAGTGTAGTTCAAAAAAACATAAATCACCATGGTGCAAATCATTTATATATTCATGCTATCGAAGCATCAAAAAATCCTGAACGTGGTCTTGCCAGTGCAGACAAGCTCAGATTTCTTGCACCGGGCGCAGGTCATCTTGTTCATATGCCAGCTCATATTTATATAAGAACAGGAAAGTACCATGAGGGCTCGCTTGCAAATATTCGTGCAGTAAAATCAGATGAAGAATATATTAATCAGTGTAATCAACAGGGGTTTTATCCGCTGGCTTATTATCCGCACAACTATCATTTTCTATGGGCAACAGCTACGCTCGAAGGAGATAGTAAAACAGCAATTGATGCTGCAATAAAAGCTTCACAAAAACCACCGGACTCACTTTTAACTACATGCGGATATCAAACACTGCAACATTATGTAACAATTCCGCTTTATGCTTATGTAACTTTTGGTAAATGGGGTGATATTTTAAATTATAAAAAGCCGCAGGATGACAGACCATACATAACAGCTGTTTGGCACTATGCAAGAGGAATGGCATTCATTGCAAAAAACAATCTGGAAGATGCTGAAAAGGAAATTGCACAGCTCGAAATCCTGCGTTTCAATAAAAGTATCGAAGCACTTACAATCTGGGGAATAAATTCAGCAGGTAATCTGATCAAGATTGCTTATGAAGTTTGCAAAGGTGAATTAGCAGCAAAAATGAAAAATTATAATCTAGCGATCACTCACCTGCAAAATGCAGTTGAACTGGAAAATAAATTGAGGTATGACGAACCACCGACATGGTTTTATCCATGCAGACAGAATCTTGGTGCTGTTTTGATTGAGGCCGGCAAGTTTGAAGATGCCGAAAAGGTTTACAGGGAAAACCTTAGTGAAATACCAAATAACGGATGGGGATTGTTCGGATTACAGCAAGCTTTATTAAAACAGAACAAAACCGAAGAAGCGTCCGAAGTTGAAAAAAGATTTCAGGAAGCCTGGAAGTACGCAGATATCAAGCTGATTTCTTCCAGAATTTTATAATAGTTGATATTTATGCTTTTTTGCCAACAACTGATGACGTTATTAAATTAATAATTTGGTATTACTCCATAATCTGATTAGTTTTGTGGCCTCCGGAAATAGACCGGTTTTTTATTTAACATTTTTTTGGAGTTCTAGTGAGTACTAAGTTATTTGTAGGTTCTCTCCCATGGTCAGTTAATGACGATAAATTAAAAGAGGCTTTTGAAGAACACGGAAACGTTGTTTCGGCAAAAGTTGTTACTGACCGTGCTACGGGCAGATCAAGAGGATTCGGATTCGTTGAAATGGAGAGTTCTAATGATGCGCAAAAAGCTATCAAAGCTTTAAATGATTCAGAATTAGGCGGAAGAAATATTGTAGTTAATGAAGCAAAATCGCGAAATTAAATCAGATATTCTGTGTTAAGTTCTGAAAGGCGTTTTAACAGACGCCTTTTTTGTTTTAAATATTTTCTTTTAAAATAAAAACCCCCGGGTTAACGGGGGTTAAAGAATTAACACTATTAATTATTGAAAGAAATACTTTAAACCAACCTGCATTTGCCAACGAGAGCTTGTACCCGGATCGTCAACATAAGTTGTTGTTGCAGTTCCTCTATAATTAAATGTTGGTTCACCATTTGAATCAAAACCCGCTAATTGTATCGGTGAAGTTGCAGCAGAGCTTGCAATCTTTCTCACTCCCCACTCAGAGCTGAGCATGTTGGGCAGATTTAAAATATCTATACTAAGCTGGAAAGTGTGTCTCATGCTTCCCAGAAAGAAAGCAAAATCCTGCATGAATTTAAAATCAATATTCCACCACCATGGATTAACTGCCCCAAACCTTTCAGCAATTTCTCCTCGATGTTCTTTCAGGTAAGCATCCTGTTCGATGAACGCATTCAATCTGGTCCATTGTTCATCTGCTGTTACTGTATTACCACCTTCATCCACATAATCAACTAAATGACTTTCACCCTGATTTTGCGGAATATAAATTAAGTCGTTGCTGTAACCATCACCGTTAACATCTCCAGCATATATAAATGAATACCTGTTTCCTCCGGCTCCAGCAAACCTGTTTCCTTCTGCAACTTCAAGGAATAATCCAAAATGTGATTCGAAGTTATCATTCCAGACATGCGAGTAAATTGCATTACCGGTAACACGATGTCGGGTTCCAAACTCTGAGTAACTTAATTCCGGTTTGTTCGGATCTCCCTGTGTAGGATTTTCCTGGAACAACACACTTGCAATTTCTGTTGACTTCATCAAACTTTTAGCTTCGAGGTATGTATATGCAAGTCCTGTATGAAGACCAAAATCAAATTGCTTTCTAAGTTGGATTGTTCCACTATAATGATAGCCCTCATCCGAGTTATCAATAACATAAACACCATTTCCTGCGTTATTCGGATCGACATTTAACTCATTGTTACCTGATCCTCCAAAATATGGACGTCCATCATAAAGAGTTCGGAGCGGAGTTATAAGATCAGCATTTCTTACATATATGGAATTAAGATCCTTACCATAAATAAATTCTACAGTACCGAGCAATCCTCCTGGTAAAAGATGATCAACTGCTACATTAGTATTCCAGACTTGTGGCCATTTAAAATCTTCCACCATTCCATTAAGATCAAAAGATTGCTGTAATATCGCATCGTCGGATGTTGCAACCTGTTCTGAAGATGCCGGATAAAGATTTGGATTCTGGCCAGGATTTGAAATTACATTGCCTATCCATACAAATGGTACACGTCCTGTGAATATTCCCGTACCCCCTCTTAACTGAGTGGTTCGATCCCCGGTAACATCCCAATTGAATCCAACTCTCGGTGAAAACATATACTGAGCATCAGGAAGCTTGCTTTGATCTACTACTTCTGTATTGTCATTCTCATCAAGGAGAGTTAGACCTCTTGAGAATGGGTTGTCAACAGGTTCAGTAAAATACGTCGGAATATCAACTCTTAAACCGGCAGTTAGGTTAAATACCGGGGAAACATTAAACTCATCCTGAACATAAAAGGACAATTGTCCGACTTCAATATCTTCCCCTTTGAATGGACCGGTTCCGATTACGGATCTGAAATCATAAAAATCAGCACTATCCGGATTTGTGCGGTCAAAGAATTCTTGCAGTGATGAGAATCTTGCTCCACCTATGAAATCAAGAAAGTCAGGAAGGAAGAATACACCATGGCGGAAAATGTTAAATGAATTGAAGAAATTAAAATATTCAAAAGTGCTACCGACAGTAACTACATGATTACCCATGAAGTAACTAAAGTTATTTGTCACCTGCCAGACATCCTGATCAAGGATGTTGTGTATTGAAAATGGTTCGTGCCCAATAGTTGTATAAGTAACACCATCTTCCAATATTTCAATTGTCGGGAAAGGTTCGCTGAATGGATCTCTGTTATCTCTGAACTGGTTGTAGCTTGCAAAGAAACGATTTGCAAAAGTTTGAGACCTAGAATTTAATTCAAGTGCTAAAGAATTAAGTTTATTATTTATCTTATATCCTGCATTTTGAAATGGCAGGCTGGTTTCATTGGGACCTCTTCCGCCAGCACTTAGAACAAAAGGATGTGGAGGTAAATCTCTTCTTGCGTCCAGACGGTTGTATCTTATTGACAGGTTATTGCTTTCATTAATATTCCAATCCAGCTTAACAAGTATTTTTTCATTGCCTGTCTCATGAATAAAGCCATCATATTCGCCTGTTTCATAACCATATACTTCCATCATTCTTGTTCTAATAGAATCCAAAGCACTTGCTCTTACCCTGGATTCGCCAAAATCCACAGCTCCGCTCTGATTAGCGATGAAGTTTGTACCGGGATCTTCCCTGCGCTCAACTTCACCATTCAGGAAAAAGAATAATTTATCTTCTACAATCGGACCGCTCACAGAAAATCCGGATTGATTAAATGAAAGCTCCGGGTTTGCAATTACTTCATTACCGCTTACTGTATTTCCAAGAAGTGTTTCATTCCTGATAAAACTGTATAAAGATCCCTGAAAATTATTTGTACCGGATTTTGTTACTACGTTTACACCAGCACCAGTAAATCCACCCTGACGAACATCATATGGGGCGATTGATACCTGTACTTGTTCAACTGCATCGTACGGAACGGGTTCAGAATTTGTTTGTCCTCCCGGTGCAGGATCATCAAGACCGAAAGGATTATTAAAATAAGATCCATCCAATGATATACTATTATATAGCCAGTTCTTTCCTCCAAAGCTATAGTTGCCGTCGCTTCGTGGATCAAGTCTTGTTAGATCACGGATACTTCTTTTCACTGTTGGCAAAGTTTGTATTTGATCAACTTCAACATAAGTTGCTGCACCGGTCCTGTTGCTGTTTAAAACTGCATCCTGTTCAGCAGTAACAACTACTTCACCCACTGTAACTGCCTGACTTTCCATTGTTACTTCAATCCTGAAATTCTGATTCAGGTTGAGGTAAATATCTTCTTTTACCTGCGGATTATACCCGATGAAAGATACTGTTACAGTATACGGACCGCCAACTCTAAGATTTGGTAAATCAAAAAATCCGTTATCTCTTGTAGCGGCACCATACTGACTGCCGCTTGGTACGTGCTCAGCGATTACGTTCGCACCGGGTAATGGATTTCCGTCGGCGTCCTTAACAACACCATTCAAAGATGCGGTGGTAACACCCTGAGCAATTATCATTTTTGGTAAGGCTATAAAAAGTAATACCAAAAAGATTTCCGATAGAAATATTTTTCGCATATGCCCTCTCTTTTTTAGATGATAAGTATTTTATTTATAGCTGAAAGTGATTTTAAAATCATTTATGGAAGTTTCTTTTTCGGTCAGATTTAAAATATGATTTGTTCCCCGAATGTCAAAAAGAAATCAGTTACAAAATATTTTATGCATGTATGTTCTCTACGCCTGATATGATTTGATACTACTAACGCTTTGGAAAAACAATTTCAATTTCTCTTCATCAAGCAGGCTGTTTGTTCTTACTCCGCTGCAAATATCAACTCCGTACGGCTGAACTTTCTTAATAGCTTCCGAAACATTTCCGGGATTTAATCCTCCTGCAAGAAATACAGGAACATGAACTTTTTCTCTTATCAATTTGCTGATCTCCCAATTATGAATTCTTCCAGTTCCACCAAGTTCCTTTACTTCAAGATTTGGATTACCGGAATCAAGAAGCAATGCATCAATGTATTTTTCAACATTCACTGCTTCATCAATTGCTTTTTCATCAACGATATGAATAACCTGGACAAGTTTAATCCGGGGAAGTTGTTCTCTCAGTTTTTTCAGCTCTTTGTAATCCACAAAGTCAACAAGCTGAAGTGTATTTACCTTAGTTTTCTTCTGCTGAATTATAATTGCCTCCGCCGTCTTTTTACTTGTCAGAAGGAAAGTTGAAACTGACGGCGGAACTTTAGAAACAATTCCGGCAATCAGCTTTTCACTAATTACACCGGGACCGCTTGGCATTTCAGAAACCAAACCGATTGCAGATGCACCATATTTCATTGCAAGCCTTGCTTCATCTATAGAAGAAATACAGCAGATTTTAACCCTTGTAAAATCGGACATTGAAGTAATTAATTTTCTTTTAAAAATTCTCCGCCACATAAGTTATTTTCCTAAATTCAAACTGTCAATATTGATTTAGCTGAAAGCACTCCTGTAAAATATAACTGCTTATATTGGCTGAAAAGAGCTGAATAAAAATTAAAATAGTTAATGGCGGCTTATATGCGTAGTTTGGTGACCTCCGGAAATAGACCGGAATTTTATTTACTATTTTTTTAGAGGTTCTTGTGAGCACTAAGTTATTTGTAGGTTCTCTCCCATGGTCGGTTAACGACGCAGGGCTAAAGGAAACATTTGAAAAACATGGTACTGTAGTTTCTGCAAAAGTTATTACGGACCGCGACACCAGTAGATCCAGAGGTTTTGGATTCGTTGAGATGGAGAGTTCTTCAGATGCAAACAATGCAATAAAGGCATTGAATAATTCAGAATTAGATGGAAGAAATATTGTCGTTAATGAAGCTAAAGCACGAAGCTAAGCAGATATTCTGTTTTTAGTTCTGAAAGGCGTTTTAACAAACGCCTTTTTTGTTTTAAAGCAATATATAAGACTCTTATTCGATCGTTGACAACTATTGAAACAATTATTTTCGTTTTAAAAATTCTCTCCATCAAGGGTGATTTTCTTAAATTCAAACTAAGAACTTTGTTTTAATTGAAGAAATAAAAAAGGCTGCCACTAGGGCAGCCAACGAGAAAAGTTAGTACTGCGGGTTACTTTTGATATGTGAATAATTTGAGGTCGTTCAAATTAATTTCTTTAGACTTCGGAATAATTAATTTTGGTGTATCTGGTTTTCCAACAAACATAAGCAGGTTTCCTTCTCTGGACATTAATAAAGCAAACAAATGTTCCATATTTGGTGGGAAAGGCATTGCACCAACTTTAATTTCATAGCCATCGTCTGTCCATTCTGTTACGCTATGATTGTAAAAAAATTGGTTGAACGGATAAGGCGTTACACCAAATGGGGACGGAACAAAATTAGAATTTATAACTGCGGAAAAAACTCTTATTGTTTTTACTTCTCTTGCATATATTCCCCCGAGATAAAATTGATGCATTTTTAGATAACCTAAAAAGACCATAACTATGTCTTTATCATTTACAAATTCAATTGTTGCAAACAACTGGCTGTTTTTCAATGTTGAAACATCATTAACCTTTATTAACAAGCCGGTTTTATTGTCCTGCCAGCTTATCTTATCACTGTTCATTTCTGTGAAGGTCTGATAGAGATCATACGGAAAAGTTTGAGGTTCATATATACTTTTCTCAACCTGTGATCCGTTAGGTGAAATGATATCTTGTTCGGTATTAGAGCAGCCTGCAAATGTTAATGCAAGCACGAGGGTGGCGAAATAAATGAGGTTTTTCATTTTATACTCCGTTGATTTAGTTTTATTAAATAAAAAAGTTATAATATGAATACACAATCAATAAGCCAGGATTGTGTTCTTCTTGTCAATATAGTAGTATAACAACTAACAAAAAGGTGACATGTAAATTTTGCTGAGTCTAAATATCTTCTCTATCGCAATTATTTAACCTTCCTGCAATGGAGATTTCCATAATAACAGAACTTATGCGTATCACTCACTAAAATGCATTCGTGGCGAAATATATTTGTCCATAATTAATTTAAGCCGTAATATCACTCGGGGAGTTAAATTCAATTTTTATTACAGTTTACTTTTTAAGGAGGCAGTATGTACAAACTGTTTGTTTGTGCGGTTCTTTTTTCTGTGGCAATTCTTTTTTCCACAACATCTTTTGCACAGGATGGAAATGATTTTCATGTTGTTCATGTCCAGACATATAAAATGGATGGAATGCTTGGCGATGATGCAGATGCATTCAACGAAATGCTGGTGAGACAAGCAGGAGTTATAAACGGCGAT
>JANWIS010000003.1 GCA_025449775.1 Ignavibacteriaceae bacterium | reverse complement strand
GTAAACTCTTATTCATAGATTCCGAAGAACTTTTAGCATTTGATGAAATCGGTTTCTGATTTAATGCTAATTTATTCTACATATCATTCATTCTCACAAAAGCCATTAAGAGGAAGCTAGTGCTTAACTATATCTGGGTTGCTTTGCTTTTACTTGGAATCGGAGCAGCTCTGACTTCAGATATTATAACTGAAAGTGAAAATAAATTCAGAAATAATATTCCATTCAATGCTATTATTTCCTTTAATGAAAACCCGGATGAACTGCGAGATGGAGAACACAATGTAAACATTCTTGTCTCAGCAGTTGATTTTAATAAATTCTATAACAATCCCATCAAAGGTAATTTTATTGTTCCCGCAGAAATTATTTTCAAACGCAGTTCAGTTTCTCACTCATTTAATTTCAAAGTATCTACCGAAACCCACGGATTGTGGAAAGAAATGACTGAAGCAAGTGGTGGAGAAGATGACTTATTTGGTTCAATAAAATTTAAAGATCGAATCTCTGAGAAATCCTTCAAATCAGAAATTTTGTTTGAAACTATTTCGTTTAATAAAATGAAAGACGTTACAAATTCAGCACTCGATTATGCAGGAACAGCAGTAACAATTGCTTTGGGATTGATTGGTATAATGGCTTTATGGCTTGGTGTTATGAAAGTTGCGGAAGAAGCAGGACTGATTAAAATAATTGCCAACTCACTTAAACCAATTACAAAACGACTATTTCCGGAAATACCGGCCGATCATCCGGCAATGAGCAGTATGATAATGAATATATCTGCAAATATGCTTGGACTTGGAAATGCTGCAACACCTTTTGGCTTGAAGGCGATGGAAGAAATGGAAAAGATTAATCAGAATAAAGGGACTGCTTCAAACTCAATGGTGACATTTCTTGCAATCAATACAGCAGGATTAACTTTGATTCCTGCAACTGCAATTGCTGTCAGAGCAGCTTCAGGAAGTTCAAACCCGGCAATAATAATCGGGACAACAATTTTCGGTGCTTTCTGTGCTACTTGTGCAGGAATTGCATCAGCAAAAATAATAGAGAAATTTTATCTTGAATCCTGGAGTTTTTCAAACTGGTTTAAGAAGAATATAAAATTTTTTGGAATCATTACGGTACTAATCCTTGCTGTTATTCTGTTTTTCACAACAGGGTTGGCTAGTAAATTATTTGAAGATAATTCATTTCTCACAGCCGATGGATTTAAAAGTTTTATCGAAGTTATATCTACGCTTGCTATTCCTTTCCTGATAATAATTTTCATCGGATATGGTGTGCTAAAAAAAATCAAAGTCTATGAAGTTTTTATTGAAGGTGCTAAGGATGGATTTAATATTGCCGTAAAAATAATTCCTTACCTTGTTGCGATGTTAATTGCAATCGGAATTTTTAGAGCTGGTGGAGCGATGGAATGGCTGATTTTTATTCTTAAACCAATTACCAATTTTATTGGTATGCCTCCCGAAGCCTTACCAATGGCTTTAATGCGGCCACTGTCAGGCAGTGGTTCACTTGGAATTATGTCTGAAAATCTTGCTGTTTATGGTCCTGATTCATTTCTTGGTGTACTTGTTTCAACAATTTACGGAAGTACAGAAACAACTTTTTATGTTCTTGCAGTTTACTTTGGAGCAGTGAACATAAAAAGTACAAGGCACGCAGTACCGGTAGGATTAATTGCAGATGTTTGCGGAATACTGGGCGCACTTTTTATAGTGAGATTTCTTTTCAGTTGACCTTTGAAGACACTTTGAAACAATTCTCATAAACAAAATCATCCAGAAAGAAACTTCCAATGATTATATCAGAATTTAAACTTTCGATAATATTAATAACCATCTAAAGAGATTTTTCATCTTGAATCCAACTCAGGTTGTTCTGTTGTTGACCATATAAGTTGCATCTATTTTCGTTAATAGGTAGGTTTAAAATAAAAAGCTTCATGTTTTTTCCACAAGCTCATAGGGATCCTAAACACCTAAATTAGTTTTAACGAGTATGTAAAAAATTATGCTGATGACAGAAGAAATAAAGAAAAAAAATCTACCTGCTAACTTATATAGAATTTATAGCAGGAAGTTAATTTCTGCAGACGAAGCGGTTAAAAATATTAAGTCCGGTGATAATATTGTTATCCAGCCTGGATGTGCAGTTCCTTTGGAATTAGTACGTGCAATGGTACGAAGAAAAGATGAACTTGAAAATATAACTATCTATCATATTTTAATTATAGGGGATCTTCCATATGTAAATCCTGGAATGGAAAAACATTTTAAACATAAGTCATTTTTTATTGGTGCTAATGTCAGAAACGCAGTGCATGAAGGAAGAGCAGAGTATATTCCAATTTTTCTCTCTGAAGTGCCACTTCTTTTTAAAAGGGGGATCATCGCAGTTGACGTTGCGCTTTTAAATGTTTCACCTCCCGATGAACATGGGTTCTGCAGCTATGGTGTTGATGTTGGAACTATCAAAAGTGCTGCAGAGAAAGCAAAAATAATTATCGCTCAGATCAATACAGAAATGCCGCGTACTCTGGGGGATAGTTTTATTCATATTAATAAAATTCATCATATAGTGGAACACAATGAGGCAATACAGGAACTGCCACAGGTAGATATAAATCGTGGTGAAGAAATGCTCAGCATTTATGACAGGATTGGTCAGAATGTTGCGAGCTTGATTGATGATGGTTCAACAATTCAAATGGGTATTGGAGTGATTCCGGATTCAGTGATGAAATATTTAAGGGACAAAAAAAATCTTGGAATACATACTGAGATGTTTTCGGATAGCATTGTTAGTCTTGTTGATGAAGGCATTATTAATGGGGAATCCAAATCAATCCATCCTGGAAAAATAATTGCCGGATTTGTTCTGGGGACAAAAAAACTTTTTAATTTTATCGATAATAATCCTGTTATCGAATTCCATCCGCAGGAATATGTTAACGATCCATTTATAATAGCACAAAATAAAAATATGGTGGCTATAAATTCTGCTATTGAAATAGATATAACCGGTCAGGTTTGTTCTGATTCCATGGGAACTAAAATTTATAGTGGAATTGGTGGTCAGGTAGATTTCATCAGAGGTGCAGCTCATTCCGAAGGTGGTAAGCCAATAATTGCACTACCTTCGGTTACAAAAGATGCTGAGGTATCCAGAATCGTTCCTCAAATAAAACCAGGTGCCGGAGTCGTAACTTCACGTGGAGATGTTCACTATGTAGTTACAGAATATGGAGTAGCACATTTGTTTGGCAAATCATTGCAAGAAAGAGCACGCGAACTAATCAGAATTGCTCATCCAAAATTCCAAGATCAATTAACTAAATACGCAAAAGAAACTCGCCACATTTAATTATGGTTGCAATAATCGGCGATATTCACGGTTGTTTTCATACACTCAAGAAGCTTTATTCTAATATTTTAGATAAATATCCAAATGTACAGGTTTGTTGTGTTGGAGATCTTGTCGACAGAGGTAAATTTAGTTTCGAAGTAGTAGAATTTGTTAGGAAAAACAGGATAACTTTTACTCCGGGAAATCATGATTATATGTTTTACTACTTCATTAAAAATCCTTCAAGTCCTTTAGGAAGATCGTGGATATATAATGGCTCAGAAACTACATTGGATTCATACAGCAATCGCTTTAATGAAATGAATAAGCATCTGAATCATATTATCAAAGCACCTCTTATTCTTGATCTGACAGATTGTTTCATTTCTCATGCCGGGATATCCAATTACTACTCAAGAAAACTTGGCAAGAAACCACTATTAGATAAAAATAAACTTTCTGACTTAATTGAAAATGATTTGAACAGTGAGCATGGAATTTTATGGACCCGTGATAAACTCATTAATTTGGGAAAGTTACAAGTTGTGGGACACACAAGGTTTGAAGAAATCTATTATGACTCTGACAGCGATGTTGTATATATTGATACAGCAGCTTGTTCAGGAAACAAATTAAGTGCGGTGATAATAAATGAAAACACAATTGTTGATACAATATCTGAATCTACTGACCCGGTTGATATAAAATAACTGTAACATTTGAAGTTAGGTTTTAAAATAAAAGAGGCAGGTAAATTACCTGCCTTTAGTTTTAAATTACTGATCTATTAATACATATCACCCATACCGCCATGAGGCATCGCAGGCATTGGAGCTTCTTTCTCTTTCTTCTCATAAACTACAGCTTCTGTTGTAACAAGAAGTGAAGCTACTGAAGCAGCATTTTCTAAAGCTGTTCTTGTTACTTTAGTAGGATCGATAACACCAGCTTTAATAAGGTTCTCATATTTTTCACTCTGAGCATTAAACCCAAAATCATCTTTACCTTCTTTTACTTTTTGCAGCACTACAGAACCTTCCAGTCCAGCATTATTTACTATCTGTTTTAATGGTTCTTCAAGTGCTTTTTGAACAATCTTAACACCGGTAGTTTGATCGAGATTTTCACCTTCTATTTTTTCAAGAACACTTATTGCTCTTACCAAAGCTACACCACCGCCAGCTACTATTCCTTCTTCAACTGCAGCACGAGTTGCGTGAAGTGCATCTTCGACACGTGATTTTTTCTCTTTCATTTCAACTTCAGTGGAGGCTCCAATTTTTAAAACTGCAACTCCACCTGAGAGTTTTGCTAATCTTTCCTGCAGTTTTTCTTTATCATAGTCAGATGTTGTCTTATCAATTTGTGCTTTGATTTCATTTATTCTTTTCTTGATTTCATCAGTCTTTCCAGCGCCTTCAACTATTGTAGTATTGTCTTTATCAATAACTACTTTTTTAGCAGTACCTAAATAGGAAATTGTTGCGTTTTCTAATTTGAATCCTTGCTCTTCAGATATTACTGTTCCGTTTGTTATGGTTGCAATATCTTCAAGCATAGCTTTTCTTCTGTCACCAAATCCGGGGGCTTTAACAGCGGCTACTTTTAATGTACCGCGAATTTTGTTTACAACTAATGTAGCTAATGCCTCACCCTCGAGGTCTTCAGCTATAATCAACATAGCTCTGCCTTGCTGTGCTACTTTTTCAAGAATAGGCAGAAGGTCCTTCATGGCAGAAATTTTCTTATCGTGAATTAATATCATTGGGTCATCAAGATTTGCTTCCATTGATTCTGCATCGGTTACAAAATAAGGTGAGAGATAACCTCGATCGAACTGCATTCCTTCAACAACTTCCAATGATGTCTCAGTACCTTTTGCTTCTTCAACAGTAATTACTCCATCTTTACCGACTTTCTCCATAGCGTCTGCAATTAAATCTCCAATCGATTTATCATTATTTGCTGAAATTGCTCCGACTTGTGCAATTTCATTTCTGCCTTCAACATCTTTACTAATTGATTTTAAGAAATCAACCACTTTAGTAACTGCTAGATGAATTCCTCTTTTCAAATCCATCGGGTTTGCACCTGCCGTAACATTTTTTAAACCTTCGCGATAAATTGCCTGCGCAAGAACAGTTGCTGTTGTAGTTCCATCACCTGCTACATCGCTTGTTTTTGATGCAACTTCACGGACCATTTGTGCACCCATATTTTCAACTGGGTTTTCAAGTTCTATTTCTTTGGCAACAGTAACTCCATCCTTGGTAACTGTTGGTGCACCAAATTTTTTCTCGAGTATTACATTTCTTCCTTTAGGACCAAGTGTAACTTTAACTGCATCAGCAAGTTTATCAACTCCTGCTTTTAAACCGCTTCGTGCATCAGTGTTATATTCAATTAATTTAGCCATAATTATTTACCTTTATTTATTTACAATTAAATGATTTGTTTATGGGACAATTGCGAAGATATCACTCTCTCGCATAATCAGGTACTCTTCACCTTCGATTGTTACTTCAGTTCCACTATATTTTCCGTAAAGAACTTTATCGCCAACTTTTACTGTCATCTTTACTAATTCACCACTTTCGGCAACCTTGCCCGGACCAGTGGCTACAATAGTTCCTTCAACAGGCTTTTCTTTTGCTGTATCTGGGAGGATAATACCTCCTTTGGTTTTTTCTTCAGCCTCAGCCGGTTGAACAACAACCCTGTCACCTAAGGGATTAAGTTTTAATTTAGCCATATTTTGCTCCTATTTTTGATTGTTAAGTTGATTAGTCTTGGATTAGCACTCTTAAAACGTGAGTGCTAAAATAGTGTTAGTTCCTACTTTTGTCAAGGCTTTGTTTCTTGGATTTTCGCTTGAATTCTAACTTTTCACTGTGAATTGATCACATTCGAATTTATATTTGAGAAAGTCATATTTCAGCCAACTAATGTTCAAAGAAAAAATATTGTCTAAAATCAAAGATGAGTCAATAAAACTCGCAGATATCATTCGGGGTTTAGACAAAAAAGTAATAATTATATTTATTTCAGTCGCTTTACTTCAAACTGTATCGTGGTACCTTACGTCTAGAAGATTTTTCAGGATTAATTTTTTCCCTTACTTTCAAAATGATTCCGGTGTTTATTTATACGAATATCTCTATTGGTTTGTTGGGGATTTTATTTCTTTCTTTCTGATAACACTTCTTATCATAAAGTTCGTACTAAAAGAAAAATTATCTGATTATGGGTTACAATTTGGTGATTATAAAATAGGATTACTCATATCTCTTATTTTTTTGTTTGTCATGCTCATAGCTATTTGGTTTTTTTCTTCAACACCTGAATTTGTTTCAAAGTATCCTCATCTTCTTTCTTCAAGAAATAATTGGGAAAAATTTTCAATTTATGAGTCCGGTATGTTTTTATACATGATTAGCTGGGAGTTTATGTGGCGAGGATTTATGCTGTTCGGATTGAAGGAAAAATTTGGTTATTATTCTGTGTTAATTCAAATGCTTCCTTTTGTAATTTTACATAATGGAAAACCGTTACCCGAAACTTTTGGTGCTATTGCCGGCGGAATTGCTTTAGGGATACTAGCATTTCGGACAAACTCTTTTTACTACTGCGTATTAACTCATATGGGAGTCATGATTTCTATAGATGTTATATGTACTCTTCGGTATCGAACAAATGATTATGGAGTTGGATTTGAATCCGTTTTCAATATTATCAATACAATCTTTTGAGGAAACAAAATGAGATTTGCCTTGAACATAGATCATGTCGCAACATTGAGAAATGCAAGAGGAGAGAATCAGCCTGATCCGGTTACGGCGGCACTTATTGCCGAACAAGCTGGAGTAGATGGTATAGTTTTTCATTTAAGAGAAGACCGAAGACATATTAATGAACGTGATGTGAGATTATTAAGAGAACTTGTATCAACAAAACTTGATTTTGAAATGGCTGCTGTTCCGGAAATAATAAAAATTGCCTGTGATATTAATCCTGAACTAGCTACGCTTGTTCCTGAAAAACGACAAGAACTGACAACTGAAGGAGGATTAAATGTTATTGATAATGCTGCTTTAATCAAGGCTACAATTGAAGAGCTTCATAATGCTGATATTGATGTTTCAATTTTTATTGAGCCGGATATAGCACAGATTGATGCATCAATTGAAGCGGGTGCAGACTTGATAGAAATTCACACTGGTATTTTTGCCAATGCACTCACAGAGGAAGAACAGTTTGACGAGCTTGAACGGATAAGAGGTGCAGCAAAACATGCAAAAAAACTAGGATTGGGAGTTAATGCCGGACATGGCTTGAACTATCAGAATATAAAAATTTTCCGTCAGCTTGAAGACATTGATGAAGTGAGTATCGGACATTCAATTATCGCAAGAGCAGTATTTATTGGGATAGAAGATGCAGTAAAAGAAATGATAAAACTTATAAGATCTTAATTTATTTCAGATTAAAAATCATCCTTCCTTGAAATGAATCAATGGTGCTTTACCTATCGGATAAACCTCAAATCCAATCTTGTATAATTTTTCATGATCCAGAATATTTCTGCCATCGAAAATAAAAGCAGGCTTTTCCATTTCATGATAGATTTTTGTATAGTCTAATGTTTTATAAAGATCCCACTCAGTTATTAAAGCAATTGCATGAGCACTTTTGGCAGCTTTGTATGGATCTTCCTGGAACTCAATATCATCGCCGTAATTCTTCAAATCATTTTTAGCATTTTTTATCGCCTTTGGATCCGAAATAACTACGTGGGCTTTTTCCATCATTAATTTTTGTGTTACATAAAGAGCTGCAGTTTCCCTTGTATCACTTGTGTTAGCTTTAAATGCAAATCCAAACACAGCTATTCGTTTATTTGTTAGTGTATTGAACATTGCTTTGTTTATTGTCTGAACAAATCGTGAAGTTTGATACTCATTCATCTTAACAATACTTTCCCAGTAAGCAGCAACTTCATTCAAACCGAAAGTTTCACAGAGATAGACAAGATTTAGGATATCTTTTTTAAAACACGAACCTCCAAATCCAACACTTGCATTAAGAAACTTATCACCGATCCGTGAATCCTTTCCGATTGCATGAGCAACTTCACTTATTTCTGCATCCACTTTTTCACATAAAGCTGAAATTGAATTAATAGAAGAAATTCTTTGTGCAAGAAATGAGTTTGCAACAAGTTTTGACAATTCTGAACTCATAAGGTTACTTGTTATCAAACGATCACGTGGTATCCAGTTGGCATAGATTTCAACTATTTCGTTTCGTGCTTTAATTCCGCTTTCATTTTCTTTTGATCCAATTAAAACTCTGTCAGGTTTTTCAAGATCCTTGATTGCAGAACCTTCAGCAAGAAACTCCGGGTTTGAAACAACTTCAAACTTCAGTCCTTTTTCGTTCAGGCTTAAAATTCTTTCCATCGCAATGGCTGTTTTAACAGGAAGAGTTGATCTCTCGACAATAATTTTATCTGACTCAGCTGTGCGTAAAATATCTCTGGCGGTTTTTTCCCAGTACTGCAGATCAGCACTTTTACCGGCTCCTTCTCCAAAAGTTTTTGTTGGAGTATTAACAGAAATGAAGATTATATCGGCTTCTTTTATTCCGGTTTCAACATCTGTGGAAAAGAAAAGATTTTTACCTCTGCATAATTTAATTAATTCCAGCAAACCCGGTTCATAAATTGGTAAATCATCTGTCTGCCATGCTTTTATTTTTTCAGGAAGCACATCAACAATAGTGACTTTGTACTGCGGACATTTATGAGCAATCATTGTCATAGTTGGACCGCCAACGTAGCCGGCACCGATGCAGAGCAGGTTCTTTTCAAATTTTTTGTCAGCCATTTAGCACTCCGGGTTTTCTAATTTTATTTAATTGAAATTCGCATAAGTGGTCTTGTTTCGGATCTTCGTATGATTTCTTTAAATCCAGCTTTCCTGAAAGCTGATGCCAAACCCGTCCATGCAAAAACATTTGCAGTTTTCCCGGACTTTGGCTCAACAGGATAGCCTTCAAGAATTTTTCCATCATTCATCTTAACATATTTTTTTGCTGCTTGAAGAAGTTCGACACTTAAACCTTTCTTCCGATAATTTTTATTGATATAAAAACAAACCACTGACCATACAGGTTTATCGTCAATCTTTTTCAACACCTTTGAATTTTCCAGTACTAGAAAATTTTCTCTTGGACCAACAGAACACCATCCTACAGGTATGTTTTCATCATAAGCAATTAGCCCAGGTACATTTCTATTGTTGATAAGTTTTTTCATCTTCCTTTTAGTGCCTTCACCTCTGAGGCTGTTGTAATCCTTTCTTCTCAATCTCCAATACATACACCAGCAGCCTGCACAAGCACCTTTTTCACCGAATAGCTTTTCGAAATGTTTCCAGTTTTCTTTTATAACCGGGTAAAAGCTGAACTTTGATTTGATTTCAATTTTGCCTGTTCTTTTCATATGCTTTCATATTCAGAATCCAATTACAAATCTAAACATAACCTCTGAAT
>JANWIS010000002.1 GCA_025449775.1 Ignavibacteriaceae bacterium | reverse complement strand
TCAAGTTTTCCCAGTACGCCGATGTTAACAAAAATGTAACAGGCAATTTTTGCTCAGTAAAATATTTTTCTGCTTCACCTTTTCCATCGAAGTGCGGAACTTTGTACTTTCCTTGCAAAGTCGGCATTCTGTTATCACTTAATGGTATCCAATTGCGTGTATCTTCAAGAGTTGACCAGATTACATGTTTTAAGTTTGTTTCCATTGCAGCCTTTGCAATTAACTTTACTTCTTCGATTTCTTTCTCAGCAGAGAAATGGTCCCAGAAAAATGTTACAGCAAAAACTCCATATGCATCTTTAAATGCAGACTTCAAACTTTCGAAGTTATCTATATCAACTGCAACTACTTCAGCTCCAAGATTTTTTAAAGTTTTAGCTTTATCGGAATTAACATTTCTTGTTAATGCACGTGCTGTATATTCACTTGATTTATCAGCCAAAATTGCATTAACCAAACCACTTCCCTGTGCACCTGTTGCACCGATTACGGCAATTACTTTTTTATCAGCCATATCAACCTCCTTGAATAATTTCTTTTTTGATTAGAATAGACTTTTAAATATTTCTTGCGTGTTGATCTGCATGGTATGAACTGCGCACCAGTGGTGATGATTCAACAACTTTAAATCCCAACCTCAATCCGGTTTCTTTATACATCCTGAATTCTTCAAGAGGAACAAAACGATCGACAGGTAAATGCATTTTTGTAGGCTGGAGATATTGTCCGATTGTCATTATTTCACAGCCATGAGAATATAAATGATTCATCAATTCCAAAACCTCTTCCGTTGTTTCTCCAATCCCAACCATAATTCCGCTTTTTGTTTTTAAACCTTTCTCTTTGAACCATTTAATAAGTTCGAGACTCCGTTCGTATTTTGCCTGCGGACGAACTGCGTGATATAATCTTTTTACAGTTTCAAGATTGTGATTTAGAATATCGGGAGGTGATTGCATTATCATTTCGAATGCTATTTCCACACCTCTGAAATCAGGAATAAGAATTTCAACTGTGCAATCCGGTTTTTCTTCTCTTAATAATCTTACACACTCTTTAAAAATAAATGCACCGCCATCTTCAAGTTCATCGCGGTTCACAGAAGTGATAACGGCGTGTCTTAAGTCAAGTTCTTTAATCGCATCAACAACTCTTCGAGGTTCATCGAGATCCAATTCATTCGGCATTCCAACTTTAATATTACAGAAACCGCAGCTACGTGTACAGGTGTCGCCAAGAATCATGAATGTTGCCGTACGGTTATTCCAGCATTCAGCAATATTCGGACATCTTGCTTCTTCACAAACCGTGTTCAACTTTTTCTGACGCATCAGTTGATGCAGATCAGAATAATTTTCACCTGAAGGAAGTTTTACTTTCAGCCAGTCAGGTCTTTTACCTAATGGTATTCTTGTTTTTTCTGCCTGCTCTTTAAATGTTTTCTGATGCTGGTTTATTACACTCATAAATTATCAGGATCAAAATTTTCTAAAGTTTCTTTTATATGCTTAAGGAATAATCCGCCAAGCATTCCATCAATTAACCTGTGATCGTGAGAAAGTGTCAAAGCCATTATAGGTCTAATTGATATTGAATCAGTTCCATCAATATCAAGAACAACAGCTTTTTTAATTACAGCACCAACTCCAAGTATTGCAACTTCGGGTTGATTGATTATCGGAGTACCGAAAACTGTTCCAAAGACTCCGTAATTTGTTATTGTAAATGTTCCACCTGAAATATCATCCGGTGTAAGTTTTTTATTTCGTGATCTGAAAGCAAGGTCGTTAATTGCTTTTGCTAATCCTATCAGATTCAATTGTTCTGATCCTTTAATATTAGGAACGATTAATCCTGTCGGTTCAATTGCAACAGCAATTCCAAGATTCACAAAAGATTTTTGCAGAATTGTATTTCCATCCAGAGTAGAATTTATAAGCGGAAAGTTTTTAATCGCTTTAACGCAAGCTTGTGCAATAAATGCCATATAAGTAAGCTTAACACCTTCTCGCTGCTGAAATTCTTCTTTTCTGTCCCGGATAAAATTATGAATCCGTGTCATATCGATTTCAATCATCGAAGTTACATGGACAGAAGTATCACGGCTTGCAACCATATGATCCATAATTTTCTGCCTGATGTTATCCATAGGGATTTTTTCAACACCTGCAGTAATTACAGATGTTCTAATTTCTGATGGTCCAAAAGATGGTGCCGGTGCAGCAAATAGTTTCTTTTCAATAACGGGTTGTGAAGTAGTTCCTTTCTGTGATTTTCTCTTTTCAATAAAGGATAAAATATCATTTTTAGTTACTCTGCCCGAAAGACCTGTACCATTAATTTTTTTAAGCTCATCAATACTTACATTTTCCTTCTGAGCAATATTTAAAACAAGTGGTGACAGGAATCCGTCTCCATCAACTTTTTTAACTTCTTTTTGCATCGTAACTGAACTAGTAAAATTATCGTGCATTGCTACCGGCTCAGGTTTTTTAATTTCCTTCTGAACAGTCTGCTCTTTTTTCAGATTCACAGCTGAACCTGAACCTGTCGCAATTTTTGCCACAACCGTTCCAACTGAAACTGTTTCCTGTTCACGAGTCAGAATTTCAGCAAGTGTTCCTTCAACAGGTGATGGAATTTCCGTATCGACTTTATCAGTGCTTATCTCAAAAATTGTTTCATCTTTATTTATTTTATCACCAACTTTTTTGTACCACTTTATTATTGTTCCTTCCATTACAGATTCACCCATCTTCGGCATTTCAATTGAAACAATGTTTGATGAGGATGAATCCGTAACTGTATTCTTTTGCGTTTCAACTGGTTGTTCAACAGTTTTTTTACTTTCAATTTTAGTTTCAGGTTCACTTGCAACTTTAGCATTTACGTTCGATTCAACTATAGCAACTACAGTTCCTACTTCAACTGTATCACCTTCTTTAAATTTTATTTCTTTAAGGATTCCACCGGCTGGTGATGGGATTTCAGTATCTACTTTATCAGTACTTATTTCGAAAATTATTTCATCCTGCTTAACAGCATCTCCAACCTTTTTGTGCCACTTGATGATCGTACCTTCATTTATACTCTCGCCCATTTTGGGCATAATGATATCCATTCTTAAACAAACCTCCTTAGATTAAAACTCAATTAATTCTTTAATAGCACTGTAAATCTTTTGTCGTGATGGTAAAACTTCTACCTCCAGAATCGGAGAGTATGGAATGTGTGTATCCTGTGCTGCAACTCTTTTGACCGGTCCATCCAGAAATTGGAAACAGTTGTCAGATATCCTTGCAACAATTTCAGCTCCGAAGCCACCTGTTAAAGTATCTTCATGAATTACAATTACTTTATTTGTCTTCTTAACCGAGTTGTAAATTGTTTCTTCATCAAGTGGAATAATTGTTCTTAGATCTATCACTTCAATTGAACAACCAATTTCATCTTCAAGTTTTTTTGCAGCAAAAAGAGAATCCCACATCGACAACCCATAAGAGACAACAGTTAAATCTTTTCCTTCTTTAACTACTTTTGCTTTTCCAAAAGGAACGAGATAATCGTCACCTGGTTCCGGAGTAATTGCAAAACTTTGCCTGTAAAGTCCTTTATGTTCGCAAAAAAGTACTGGATCATTAATTCTGCATGCAGTTTTTAGTAATCCTTTTGCATCAGCTGAATTGCTTGGAAACGCAATATAAATTCCAGGTACGTGAGCATAAATTGCTTCGATATTTTGACTGTGACATAAACCGCCATGAATATAACCGCCGACAGCAACTCGCACAACAACCGGTACAGACCATGCATTGTTCGATCGATAACGCATTGGTGCTGTTTCATTTTTCATCTGCATAAATGCAGGCCAGATGTAATCACCAAACTGAATTTCAACAACGGGTTTCAATCCTGTAAGTGCCATTCCGTTTGCAACACCAAGTATGCTGGCTTCAGCAAGAGGAGAATTAAAAACTCTGTCGTCCCCGAAATTAGTTGAAAGTCCTTTCGTCGCAGTAAATACTCCGCCTTTTTTATCTGCAATATCTTCACCGAAAATGTACATATCATTATTTCGTTTCATCTCTTCGTGAAGTGCATGATTAATTGCATCGACCAGCACAATTTTTTCTCCGCTTGAACCTTTTTCATATTCAAAAGATTCTTTCAATCCGCTTTCATCGAAAACATATTTTGTTGAATCTTTTGGATCCGGATCGTCAGCATTGAACGCCTTGACAGATGCCTCTTCAACTTCAGAGTTAACTTCTTTCCATATTTTTTTAAAATCATCATCTGTAAGAACTCCTTCAGCTTTCAGTTTTGCAACAAACTTTTCTATCGGATCGTTCTGTTTATCTTTTTCAAGTTCATCATGCTTTCTATATTTTTTCTGATCATCGGAAGAGGAATGCGATTGAAGTCTCACAACTTCAGCTTCAACAAGTGCAGGACCTTTTCCACTTTTTATATAATCAATTGCTTCGCTTACTTTATGATATGATTCAAAAAAGTCTGTGCCATCAATCTTCATTCTTAATAGTGAATGAAAACCGGCCATCATTTCTGCAACAGAACCGCCTTTGCCTGCAGTCTGATGTTCGACCGGAACGGAAATAGCATATTTATTATTCTGGATTACAAAAAGAACAGGAAGCTTTTCCCTGCTTGCCCAGTTGACTGCTTCATGAAATTCTCCCTGACTTGTTGTGCCTTCACCACTGCTTACGTACGATACATTTTTAATTCCTTTTTTCTTAGATGCAAGTGCAGTTCCAACTGCCTGTAAAAATTGAGTTCCGGTCGGACTTGATTGCGATGGAACCTGAGCATTTATCATTCCCCAATGAACAGGCAGTTGTCTTCCACCGCTTGCCGGATCATTTGCTTTTGCAAAAGTTCCAAGAAAAACTTCTTCCGGAGTTAAACCTGCCATCAAAACTGTTCCGAGGTCTCTGTAATATGGAAATAGCCAATCCTTTTTTGGATCGAGTAATAATCCTATTGCCATTTGTACAGCTTCGTGACCTTCCGCAGCAATATGGAAAAAAGTTTTTCCCTGTTTAAGAAGATTCATTGCTTTAATATCAATACATCGGGATCGAATCATCATCCTTAAAATTTCAATTAATTGTTTCTTATCAAATCCCATTAAATTTTTTCCGGATTCCTTTTTGAATTCTTTACCGTTCGTCGGTTTTCCTTTGGTAGCCGATTTTTTTCCAGACTCAACAATATGATTCAAATTTTTTCTTGCCATCGAAAAACCTTTTGATTAAATGTTGATAAAATTTTGTTGAAGTATTTCATTTTTGTAAGAGCTCACAATCTCACCATATCCGAAAACATCTTTAAAATTTTCAAGCAATATTTCTTTCACTTCCTGGATATTAATTTCTTTCTTTAATTCTTCTTTTAATGAAGTAACTGATTTATCCTTAATCCCACAGGGAATAATACCACCGAATAAGTTCAGATCAGTGTTTACATTGAAAGCAAAACCGTGCATCGTAATCCATTGACTTACTTTAATACCGATCGCAGCAATTTTTCTATCACTTATCCAGACACCTGTATGTTCTGAATTTCTTTCAGCAGGTAAATGGTATTCATTGCAAGTTCGGATAATTACTTCCTCAAGTGCACGTAAATATTTATGTGTGTCTTTATACCAGTTATTTAGATCAATGATGGGATAGCCAACTATTTGTCCGGGACCGTGGTAAGTTATATCTCCGCCGCGATCAATATCGTAAATCGAAATTTTATTTTGTTTGAGATAATCTTCTGATCCTTTTAAATTTTCTTTGTGTGCAGTTCTGCCCAATGTGTAGGTATTAGGGTGTTCAAGAAGTAAAAGTACATCTTCCGTTTTATGTAATAATCTTTGCGAGAATATTTCCTTTTGTAAATCCCAGGCTTCTTTATAATCAATGAAGCCAAGATCAGAATATGTCAGTGTTCTAACTTGCATAATCAATATTTAAATATGAATAGCTTCACCATAAGCATTTGCAGCAGCTTCCATCACAGATTCAGACAAAGTAGGATGAGCATGAATTGTTTTTATTAGAGATTCACCAGTTGCTCCAAGCGATCGTGCCAATGTAATCTCGGCAATCATTTCAGTTGCTTCGCATCCAATAATATGTCCTCCAAGAATTTCTCCATACTTTTCATCGAATATTAATTTAACAAACCCATCGCGTTCACCAATTGCAAAAGCTTTTCCGCATGCGAGGAATGGAAATTTACCAACTTTTATTTTATATCCTTTTTCTTTTGCTTTTGCTTCAGTCAACCCAACACTTGCAACTTGAGGCTGACAATAAGTACAGCCGGGAATATTATCATAATCTATAGAAGGATGATGAATCCCTTTTATTTTTTCAACACAATGTATTCCCTCAGCCGATGCAACATGTGCAAGCCAAGGAGCACCAATTACATCGCCGATCGCAAAAATTCCGGAAACATTTGTTTCGTAAGTATCTTTATTAACTTTTATATTATTTTTTTCTACCTGAATACCAAGTTTTTCAAGTCCGAACCCTTCTACATTTCCGACAACACCAATCGCATTCAGAACTTTATCAGCACTTAATTCTTTTTTCTGACCATTTGTGTTTACTATGACGTTTACCTTCTTTCCTTTTACTTCAGCTTTTTCAACTGTAGAATTTGTGATGATATCAATTCCTTTTTTCTTAAATATTTTTTCGAGTGCAACCGAAATCTCCTCATCTTCAATCGGTAAAATATTTTTCATCATCTCGATGATTGTAACTTTTGATCCGAATGTTGCATAGAAATATGCAAACTCGATACCAATTGCACCGGCACCGATGACAATCAATTCTTTCGGAATTTCTTTAAGTATCATTGCTTCAGTGCTGGTGATGATATTTGTCTTATCAACAGGAATTGCCGGAACAGATCTGGAACGAGCACCTGTTGCGATAATAATTCTATCAGCTTTAATTGAATCTATTGTTTTACCTTGTGGATCCGAAATCTCAATCGCTTTGTTTGAAATTAATTTTCCGAATCCCCTGATGTGATCAACTTTATTCTTCTTTATTAGAATTTCAACATTTTTAGATATCTTATCAGAAATATCACGGCTTCTTTTAATTATCCGGGTAAAATCGTACTCAAGACCTGAAGCTTTGATTCCAAAATCCTGGCCATGATTTTTAATTTGGTCAAATATTTCAGCGTTCTTCAGTAATGATTTTGTGGGAATACAACCCCAGTTTAAACAAATTCCACCAAGATTATCTTTATCTATGATTACTGTTTTAAAACCTAACTGTCCTGCGCGAATGGCTGCAACATATCCACCGGGTCCGCCGCCAAGGACTGCTATATCGTATTGTTTCTGCATAAGTTATGGGAAATATATTAATTGAGATTGAGCTAAATATAACCAAGCATCGTTTAAAAAGAAAACCAGGACGGATTAATTTTGACTAATTGGTTCAATAATGTTTCTAAGATCACACAATAGCAATACTTAAATGAAAAAATTTAAACGAATTTGTTTCACCAAGAATACCGGCCAATGATAATTTGACTATTTCATTTTATTAGTGAATAATGTTTCATAGAATTTTATCTTCACTTACAATTTTCAATATTGCTTCTGATTTTATTAAAGATGACAAACTCCAGCAAAAATCCTGATTACACACCACGCGAATTGGTAGAAGAAAGACTAGCTATTCCTAGAATTACTGCACTTTGGGCATTTAGTGAATCTGCATTTGGCGGGGTTTTGCATGCGCTGAAAATTCCATTCAGAGGGTTATTTATTTCTTCTGCATCGGTACTTTTTATTTCCTTAATTGCTCTGTTCACAAAAAGTAAAAGGGAGATCCTTAGATCAACATTGATAGTAATTTTAATAAAGGCAGTTGTAAGTCCTCACACACCACTCGCAGCTTATTTAGCTGTTTCCTTGCAGGGTGTTTTGGGATTTTTATTATTTCCTGCAAAAAAGTTTTATAAATTGTCTGCGTTATTCCTTGGAATCTTAGTGTTGTTATTTTCAGGAGTTCAGAAGATAATTATTTTGACAATACTTTTCGGTAATACTTTGTGGGAATCGCTCGATATTTTTATTAAACAAGTAACCGCTGAAATTTTTAATATAGCTTATCCTGAATTGAATTATGGTTACCTCATCATCGCTGCTTACGTATTTATTCATTTGATTGCCGGATTTTTTGTTGGACTTTATGCAGGTAATCTTCCTCAAAAAATAAATTATTATAAAAACCTTATTACAACCTCAATCATAAATAAAGTTAACGAAGAATTCCCGAGTAAAATCAGAAGTAAAAAAAAGAGAAGGCTGATTAGGTCTACAGGAATTTTCATAATTGTTTTATCAACAAGTCTAATTATTTTATCTTCTCTAACAGATGGGTTAAAAGAGAGTATTACGGCTTCAGTCCTTATAATGATAGTACGATCACTTGTAATTACTTTTGTGTGGTATGTGATAGTCGCTCCTATAATAAAAAAATATTTCAAGAAATTTGTTGCGGGAAGAAAATCCGAGTATTCAAAAGATTTGGATGAAATAATCTCAATGTTTCCCCAATTCAGGGAGATTGTTAATTATTGCTGGAAAAATTCAGTTCACAAAAGAGGGTTGGGCAGGATACGAACTTTTTTATCAACAACATTTTATCATCTGTTACTTACCAAGTAATCAGGAACAGGCTTCTCTATTTCTTTAAGTTGAAGAACTTCCGGTGGGACATATTTTAAGTAGTTTATTGATGTCAAGAAAATTTTACAATTTAATTCATCTGATTGTTAGATCGCCAATTGAAAATTTGTTTTGCTATTATTTTATTTCTAAAGACCAAGGTACGGGAACTTCGTCACCCACGACTCTATATGTCGCTCCTGTTCTGGTATCAATAATC
>JANWIS010000001.1 GCA_025449775.1 Ignavibacteriaceae bacterium | reverse complement strand
GAGAAAGCACATATTACCGGAAACGTAAGTTACGATCCGGAAAATCATGACAAGATGGTAAGAATCCGTTCACAGAAAATAAAAAATATTCAAAACGATATTCCTGATTTAAAAGTTGAAGGCAACCCGGAAGGTGATTTGCTCGTTTTAGGATGGGGAGGAACATATGGAACTTTAATGGAAGCAGTAAAGCAGGCAAGATCTGCTGGATTTAATGTTTCACTTGCTCATTTTCAATATCTCAATCCGCTTCCAAAGAATACAAATGATGTATTAAGAAAATTCAAAAAGGTTCTTATACCAGAAATTAATTTAGGTCAGCTTGCACGAATAGTAAAAAATGAATTCCTCGTTCCTGTTGAGCAATTTAATCTTGTAAGAGGATTACCTTTCAAAGTTTCAGACATTTTTGAAAAGATAACCGATATCCTAGGAGGAAGTAATGGCAGATAGCATTGATGTAAAAGTAAAATACACAGCGAAAGATTTCACAAGCGATCAGGATGTAAGATGGTGTCCCGGTTGCGGTGATTATTCAATTCTCGCTCAGGTTCAAAGAACTTTCCCGGAAATAATTGAAACTCCAAAAGAGAACGTAGTCTGGGTTTCAGGAATTGGTTGTTCGAGCCGGTTTCCATATTACATGGACACTTATGGAATTCACGGAATTCATGGAAGAGCACCAATCATTGCTTCGGGTGTAAAGATTGCTAATCCAGAATTATCTGTCTGGGTTGCAACAGGTGATGGAGATTTACTCAGCATCGGTGGAAATCATTTTATTCATGCTTGCAGAAGAAATGTTGATATAAAAGTTCTTCTTTTTAATAATAGAATTTATGGATTAACAAAAGGACAATATTCACCAACATCTGAAAAAGGAAAAGTAACTAAAACATCTCCTTATGGAAGTGTTGATTATCCATTCAATCCGTTATCTCTTTCACTCGGTGCAGAAGCAACTTTTGTTTCACGTACGGTTGACAGAACTCCAAAACATTTGCAGGAAATATTGAGAAGAGCAGCAAAGCATAAAGGATTGGCATTCATCGAAATTTACCAGAACTGTAATATTTTTAATGATGGTGCATTCTTTAAATTAACTGAAAAAGAAACAAAGGATGATAGTGCTTTATACCTGGAACATGGTAAGCCGATGGTTTTTGGAAAAGATAATTCAAAGGGAATAAAGCTGGATGGAGTCAAACCGATAGTTGTTGATATCACGAATGGAAAATACAGCAAGGATGATCTTTGGGTTCACGATGAATTTTCTGAAAGTCCGGTTCATGCAATGATACTTGCTCATCTTGATGACAATCCGGAATTTCCTACACCACTTGGAGTGTTCCGTCAAATAGAAAAAGAAACTTACGATAGCGGAATCAAAAATCAGATTGAAATGGTTACACAGAAAAAAGGTAAGGGTGATCTTGAAAAAATGCTTAAAGGAGGAAATACCTGGGAAGTAAATTAATGCTTCGATTCAATCTGGAATTTTTAATTTTAAAATTTTTCTCAGGGCTTGTTTATCAAGCCCTTCTTTATGAATTCAAATGATAGACTTTCATAAGCTCAGCGATATTATTCTCAACAATAACAGTTTCCTGTTAACAACTCATGTTAATCCCGATGCAGATGCAATTGGATCCGAAATAGCATTTCACAAGATGTTAAATAAATTGGGGAAGAAATCGGTGATTGTAAATCATAGTAAGACACCTTACAATCTTAAGTTTCTGGATAGTGGAGATTACATAGAAAAATTTGATGAAACAATTCATGGCAATTTATTTCAATCATCTGATGTACTTATTGCACTGGATTTTAACCGGGCTGACAGAATGGTTAGTATGCAGAAAAGATTTATTGATTCGAAGCAATTAAAAATTTGTATTGACCATCATCAGGATCCGGAAGAAAATTTTGCAGATCATTACTTCATAAATCCGGAATATTCTGCAACCGGACATATCATCTATGAGTTTATAAAGCAGAGCATCATAATCGAATTAGACAAAGAAATAGCAATTCCATTGTATGCAGCTATTATGACTGATACAGGTTCATTTCGTTTTGAACGAACTACTGCTGAATTACACAGGATTGTTGCTGAGTTAATTGACTTTGGAGTTAATCCAACAGAAGTTTTTAATTCACTTTACGATGAAAGCAAATTTGGGAAGATAAAACTACTTGGAAAATGTTTGAGTTCGATGCAGTTAGTACACAATAATAAAATAGGTTATATGATTTTAACACAAGATGATTTTAGCCAGTTTGATGCATTAGAAAGTGATACAGAGAATTTTGTAAATTTTATATTGTCAGTCGAAGGTGTTCAACTTGGTATACTTTTCATAGAATTGAAAAGCGGATTTAAAGTAAGCTTTCGCTCGAAGGGAGAAATTGATGTAAATAAACTTGCAGCAGAATTCGGCGGTGGAGGTCATAAAAATGCAGCTGGAGCAAGATTTAGAGATACAGACATGAAAGCTTCAATTCCAAAATTTTTAAACATAGCAGAAAATTATTACAATAAATATACGGCAGGGTAAAATGTTCAGTTTAAATTTCAAACCAAATGTTGGTTCATATTCGTTTAAACCTCAATCCGTGGTTGTTCATTATTTGTTAGACGATAAGGATCTAAAAAAGAATTTAAAATCAGTTGAGAGAAAATTCAGGATTAAAATCCCTGTGCTTCAAGAGAAAAACATACTTTCCAAAAAGAACAAGCAGATCAATATTTCCAATTCAAGAAGCAGACCTGATAATATTTGCATTCATAAATTTAAAACCGGTGATAAATTTACGGTCGATTATTTCCGAAATCATTTAGCTGGATTTATACACAACATATCAAATGATGAAATTTTAACTCTGCACATCTTCATTCCTGATTTTTCCCAGGTCAAAATTTATTTTGATGATGAAGAATATTATTACCGAACATTTATTGAGGGATTGTCGCTCGGAAATTATGCTTTTGACAAGTATAAAAAAGATACTGCTAAACCAAAGAATCTAACTGTTGTCCTTCATTCTCAAGACAAAAAATTATTGCAGAATGCAATAATAAAAAACAGAGCATTGATTGAAGGAATAACATTTACAAAAGATCTTCAGAATGAACCAGCATCTTCATTAAGACCATTTGAGCTTGCTGATAGAATTAAAACAACATTAACTAAAGCAGGATTAAAGGTTACTGTAGTTGATGAAAAAGATATGAAGAAAAGAAATATGGGAGGCTTACTTGCTGTTGGGCAGGGAAGCGATGCCAAGCCAAGATTTATTATTATTGAATATAAACCCAAAATAAAAAATAAATCTTTGAAGAAGATTGCGTTAGTAGGGAAAGGTGTAACGTTTGATACAGGTGGTTATTGTGTTAAACCCTGGCAAGGGATGCTTGAAATGAAAGGTGATATGTCAGGTGCCGCTGTTGTTGCAGGCACAATGCTAGCAGCTTCAAAAATGAAATTTCAAAACGAAATATTAGGAATAATTCCAGCAGCAGAAAATATGATCAATGGCGAAGCGATGCGTCCTGGTGATATAGTTAAAACTTCTTCGGGAAAAACAATTGAAGTTGGACACACTGATGCTGAAGGCAGAATGATACTATCAGATGCACTTCACTATGCATCGAAACAAAACCCGGATGAAATTATTGATTTTGCAACTCTCACCGGAGCTTGTGCAGTTGCACTCGGATTAGGTGTTGCCGGATTATTTACGAAGAACGATCGACTTGCAGAAGAACTTTATAAAACCGGAATGAAAACTTATGACCGACTCAGGAGACTACCTATGTGGGATGATTATCATAAAGGAAATGAAAGTAAAGTTGCAGATGTTAATAACGATGGTGGAAGATGGGGTGGAGCTATTACTGCTGCTAAATTTTTGGAGAACTTTGTTGATAAAAAAATTCCATGGGCACATATCGATATTGCAGGTCCGGCTGTTGCTAATGATCTGACCAACTATAGCAAAGATTATATGACTGGTTTCGGTGTAAGACTTATGTTCGAATATTTATCCGGATTAAATTCTAAGAATTAATATTGTTAGAACAATCAGGATCTGAGTGAAATTTTTCCATCTCGAATTTCATAAATCATATCTGCAAGTTCAACAAGCTGTGGATTATGAGTAACTATCACGAACGTTGTTGAGAAACGGTTCTTAAGATCAAGAATTAATTTATTTATTCCCTCACTATTTAATGAATCCAGGTTTCCCGTTGGTTCATCAGCAAAAATTATTTTAGGATTATTCGCTAAAGCTCGTGCAACTGCAACACGCTGCTGTTCACCTCCTGAAAGTTCTGCCGGTTTATGCTCTTACCTTTCATTTAAACCAACTGTATGAAGAAGTTCTTCACTCCTGGTTTTAGCATTATTAAAATTTGTTCCGTTAATCAATTGAGGTATCATTACATTTTCAAGTGCTGTAAATTCAGGAAGCAGATGATGAAATTGAAAAACAAACCCAACATGCTTGTTCCTGAATTTTGCAAGCTTATCATCCGAAAATCCGAATATGTCTTTATTATCATAATAAACTTCTCCTGAATCCGGTCTGTCTAATCCACCAAGCAAATGAAGCAGCGTACTTTTTCCGGCACCAGATGCACCAACAATTATCGTGATTTTTCCCGACTCTATTTCAATTGAAATTCCTTTCAATACTTCCAGCTTTGTTTTTTTCGCTGATTGAAATGATTTGAAAATATTATTCGCTTTAAAAATTATATTGCTCATCGTGTTTTAAATCTTCAAACTAATTGTTAATTATTTTATTCCCACTTGATTGCAGAAATTGGATTTAATCCGGCAGCTCTTTTTGCCGGATATAATGAAGCCAGAAATGATAAAAGCATAGAGGCACCGCTTATGAAAATTAAATCCAAAAATCTTAATTCGATTGGTAATGAATCAATTTTATACTGAGACGGATCCAAAGGATAGATATTATAATTGAGCTGCAGGTAGCATACAAGGTAGCCGATAATTAAGCCAAGAACGGTTCCGAGAATTCCAATTAATAAACCTTCGTACATAAATATTTTTAGCACGGATTTTTCTGTAACTCCCATTGTTCTAAGAATACCAATATCTCTTCTTTTTTCAATTACAGACATTGATAGTGAGCCAAGAATATTAAATGATGCGACGGCAATTATTAATGAGAGAATAATATAGGCAGTCCATCTTTCAATCTGCATAACTGAATAAAGCTCTTCATGAAAATCGAACCATGTATTTATACTGAAATTATCTAATTCGATTTCGTTTTGTAAAATATTTTTTATTCTTCCTGAATCATCGATATCAGCTAACTTTATATCATATCCCTGGAATCCATCTTTGTATCCGAATAAATGTTGTGCATCCTTTAGGCTGCAAAAAATATAGCCTGCATCGAAATCATTGTTTTTAGAACTAAAAATTCCTGCAACCATGACTTTTCTTGAAACAGGAAGTGATAATTGAGTTAAAGTCTGTTCTATATTAGCTGGTGAGATTAAAACTAAGGTATCTCCTGTTAATACCTGGAGTTTATCCGCAAGCAGCAATCCGACAATAACTTTCGGATAATCCTTATCAAAAATATTTCCTTCACCTTGAATTAGATTCTTATCCATCTGGTAGATGGAATTAATTCCATCCTGTGAAATTCCCTTCAAATTAATTACTTGGGTAATCTGTTTGTTGTGGGCTAAAACTTTACCTTCAATAAACGGAGAGAATGATATTATTTCTTCTTCGGATTCAAGAATACTATTAAGGTTTTTAATGTTTTTTTCTCCGTCTGGAGAAATGGCTGTTAATCTTAAATGAGGATCAATACTCATAAGATAATTTGTCACAAGACTTCCGAACCCATTAAAGACCGATAAAACTATTATCAGTGCAGCAACTCCGACGGTAATTCCTGTAATTGAAATTAAAGAAATAATGGTAATGAAATTTATTTTGTGCTTGGAAACCAGATACCGTTTTGCAATGAAAGATTCAAAACTCATCAGTTGAACCTCAATGCATTAATTGGTTTTATCTTCGAGGCAACAAAACTGGGAATTAATGAAGCAAGAATGCAAAGGATGAAAGTGAGTATCGCAATATAAATAAAAGTATCAGCCGTAATTAAAAAGGGAACTTTCGACATAAAATAAACTGAGGAGGGAATTGTGATTAAATTAAACTCAATTTGAATTATCATTAATAAAAATCCAAGTAAACTTCCTAATAATATTCCTGATAATCCCAACAGAGCACCTTGAATTAAAAATACACTCACAATTTGTTTTTGTTTAGATCCCAGTGATTTCAAGACTCCGACGGCATTTGTTTTTTCAAGAACAATCATTAGCAAAGTTCCAATGATGTTGAACACTGCTACAAGAATTATCAATGCGAGAACAATTGGTATCGGTTCTTTCTGCAATTCAATCCAGGTAAAAATATTCCGATGTATCTGATAAATTGATCTTACTAAATGAGGGTAACGAAGAGTCTTTCTAAGGTGTGTTGTCAAGCTGTCAATTTTTGAAATATCATCAAGTTTAATATTATATCCATTTATGTTATCACCAATACCAAACAATTCTTGCGCTGATGTTAAAGAAACATAAGCATAGGTATCATCATATTCGGCCATACCACTTTCAAAAATTCCTGTCACAGTGAACTTTTTTATATTCGGCATATTTTCAGGTGACGGTATTTGATCATTCCTTAAAGAAAAAACTGTGATCTTGTCTCCTACATTAATAAAAAGTTTTTCAGAGAGTTTTTTACCAATTAAAACTCCATCATTCGATAAATCATATTTACCAGCTGAGATATTTTTCAGAAGTGAAGGTAACTCGTTTCCAGAATCAATTCCAATCAAACTAATTCCTTCCTTCTTTTTCTTGAAACTGACAATGACTAATTTAGATGCGATTGGATTGATGACAGGTTTAAATTTTTCTAATTCAGATTCGATCAGAGGTAAAGTCTTATGATAATCGGGTAGAACACTTCGATATGAAGTGATTTTTATATGAGAATCAAAATCAATTATTTTATCAGTTATAGTCTGTTCAAAACCCTTAAGTACGCTTATTGCAATAATTAATGTTGTAACACCCAAAGCAATTCCAACTATAGAAATTGTTGAAATTAAATTAACAAACCGGGCATCTTTCCGGGAAAGAATAAATTTTTTAGCAATGTACCAGGAGAATGTCATTTTATAATTAATTATTTACAAATTTAAATTATCAACGTCAATTTAGCCAAGATAGAAAAAATGCTAAAATTTTAATTCATTACTGTGAAATAGAAAAACTGTATCTGATAGACAGTTATAAATTACTTTTTTTTTAGGTATTCAATGGATATATTTGTCATTCAATTTTTAAAGATACTTATTATCCGACGGTAATAGGTATTTATTTTGTTCTGAACTGAAGAAAACGGGGCGTAGCGTAGTCCGGTTATCGCGCCTGCTTTGGGAGCAGGAGGTCGCAGGTTCGAATCCTGCCGCCCCGACTTTATTATTAACCTTTTAAAGTGAACAGTTAAGATTTCGTCAAGTGGTTTGTAACTCATAATTGATTCTTAATTGTTGATTGAACTACGCGCCCGTAGCTCAATCGGATAGAGCATCAGCCTTCTAAGCTGAGGGTTAGTGGTTCGAATCCACTCGGGCGTACAACTGAATGGTGAGCGTAGCTCAGTTGGTTAGAGCACCAGGTTGTGGCCCTGGGGGTCGTGGGTTCAAATCCCATCGCTCACCCACAATAATTTATTAGGCTTCTATATTATCGTTCTGGCCCCATCGTCTAATGGTTAGGACCTCGCCCTTTCACGGCGGTAATAGGGGTTCGAATCCCCTTGGGGTCACAAGGCTTTGATATTACATCAGAGCTTTTTTTTTACTTGCCGGATTCAAAAATATTCCTTCACCAAATGTCATCCCCTTCACTTAAAATTTCATTCAATGTATAACCTAAACCCAAGCATTTACAAATAGTTAACAAACTCATAACACTGTCTTAACATTCTCTTAACATAGAAAAATTAAGTTTGCTTCTGTCGAGGGCAAAAATATTTTATTTTTTTATTGGAGTAAAGAGAGATGATAACTCAGTCTATTAAAATCATCGCGGGAAACGATAGGAAATTCAAACTGCAAACGAAATTTTTATTTACAATTATAATCTTAATAAACCTAACTTTTATAAGTACCTCACTTTCACAAGAAAATGCATCAGTATTTGGTAAAGTGGTTGATTCTGAAACAGGTGAAGACTTGATCGGTGTAAATATTCTGTTAGAGGGAACAACGATTGGTACTGCGAGTGATATCGAAGGTAACTTCAAAATAAATAAAATTCCTCCTGGTAATTATTCGCTTATTGCATCAATGATAGGGTATTCGAAAATAACCGTAACTGAACTGCAATTAAAACCCGGTGAAGAGAAGAAACTTGATCTGACTTTGGTTTCTGAAGCTTACCAAACAGAGGAAGTTATTATTTCAGCCCGATTGATTCTTGATAATGACGCTTCTTTGTTAAAGAACCGACAAAAGTCAATAACTGTAAGTGATGCAATTGGTTCGGATATGATTAAGCAAAGCGGATCGGATGATGCAGGTGATGCACTAAAAAAAGTTGTTGGGACTTCTGTAGTTGATGGAAAATATGTTTTTGTAAGAGGACTTGGTGACAGATACAGCAGCACTCAACTTAATGGTGCTGAACTTCCAAGTTCTGACCCGAATAGAAAATCATTCCAAATGGATTTAATCCCAGCCAACCTACTTGATAATATCGTTACTTTAAAAACTTTTACTCCCGACAAGCCTGGAAATTTCAGCGGTGGAATTGTAGACATCGGTACAAAATCATTCCCTGAAAAATTTACTTTGAAAGTTTCCAGCGGAACAACATACAACTCTCAGTCAACAGGAAATGCTAACTATCTTACATACCAGGGTGGTGAGAACGACTGGCTTGGAATTGATGACGGAATACGGTCTCTTCCCTCCGTTTTTGAAGATCCAAATCTTGTAATTCCAACTTCGGTGGAGGCAAGGTTTGATGATGAAAAAGCAGCTACTTTGAATGAAGTTTCAAAATCTTTTAACAATATAATGGATGTTACGAAATCTGCACCTCCTGTTAATTCTAATTTTTCAATATCACTTGGTGATAATTTTCAACTGGGAGAAATTTCTAATTTCGGCTACTTAGCTAGCATCAGTTTTAGAAGGGAATATAAATATTATGAGGATGGTCAGGTTGGAAGGTACACACTTGCAGATGTTAATTCTGATATACTCAATCCACAGCTTCTCTTAAATGATGATAAAGGCATAAGTGAATCCAGTACTGGCGGACTTTTTACAATGGCATACAACATAAATCCTGAACATCAGATAGGTGGAAATGTTTTTTATAGTAGGAGTGGAATATCAACAAGCCGATTTATGGAAGGTAAATGGCCTCAGGAGTTCTCAGGTTCCAATACTCCGGATTATTATAATATCGCTTTGCACTGGTTGGAAAGAGATATTCAATCTTATCAGTTAAGAGGTCAGCATTTATTAGGTTCGTTATTTAATTCAAATGTTGATTGGTCAGCATCCTTTTCACAAACAACCCAGAATGAACCTGATTTTCGACTGGTAACTTATTACATTTTGAACAGACCACAAGATACATCATATACAATTACCGGCTCTAACTTTGATGATCCTTCAAGATACTTCAGAGAACTTGAAGACAATAACAACACTTTAAATTTAAATATTGCGGTTCCATTTAATCAATGGGAAGGATATAATAGTAAATTTAAATTCGGCGGATACTACCAGAGATCAGATCGTGATTTCAAAGAAACAATTATTACTTACGAAGTTAATAACCAAACTTTTAATGATGTTGAAGGAAATATTTCTGAGTTCTTCAGCAATAACAATAATGGAATAACTGAAACTACAGATCTTGGTGGCGGAACTACAAGGTATACATTCGGAAACATTGTATATGACAGATCATTTCTTAAAAATCAATATGTAGGAGATCAGGATATTATCGCTGGTTATGGAATGATTGAACTGCCGTTATTCGCAGATTTGAAATTTATTGGCGGTGTTCGTTATGAGATAACAGATTTGTATATGGTAAGTCAGGATCCAAATTACCCTGCAGGAAGAATTGATGAACAGGATTTACTGCCATCAATAAGCTTCATTTACAATTTTAATGAGAATATGAACTTGAGAATGGCCGCAACACAAACACTTGCTCGTCCTACATTCCGTGAGATCGCTCCTTTTTCAAGTAAAGATTTCGTGAATGACGTAGAGTTATTTGGAAATCCGAATCTTCAGAGAACTTTTATTCAGAATTATGATTTACGATGGGAATGGTTTTTAAATCCGGGAGAAATTGTTGCTCTTAGCGGTTTCTACAAAAGAATGGAAAACCCAATTGAAATTGCTTTCGTGGAAGGCTCAACAAGATCAAATCCGATAGTTAATTATACCAATGTTGATGAAGCAAAACTTTTAGGTGTTGAATTCGAAACAAGAATTGGAGCCGGAAATTTTGTTGATCTGCTGAAGAATTTCAGCGTAGGATTCAATCTTACATTAGTTGAATCAATAGTAAATATTGCTGAATCAGAATTGACTCAGAGAAAAGCTATTGACTCGACTACAAGTGATACAAGAACTCTCCAGGGTCAATCACCATACACTTTAAATGTTGATCTGACTTACAGCAATCTTGAATGGGGAACAACAATGGGCATATACTTTAATTCTTTCGGCGAAAGAT